>DATNNA010000001.1:0-20985 GCA_035602075.1 Binatus sp. (SeqCode)
AGCGCACTGGCCGAAAAGCTGACCGGGCCGAACCTGATCGCCTGCCCGATGTGCGGCCGGCTCGAGATCGACATGCTGCCGATGGTGGCCGAGGTGGAGAAGGCGCTCAAACGGATCAAGCGGCCGATCAACGTGTCGGTGATGGGCTGCGTCGTCAACGGCCCTGGCGAAGGCCAGCACGCCGACATCGGTATCGCCGGCGGCAAGAACAAGGGGATCCTTTTCAAGCACGGCAAGATCGTTGGCACGTTCCCCGAAAAAGAACTGGTGCCCGCGTTGCTGCGCGAGCTGGACGCGATCGCCAAGGAAGACGAGCAGAAGCTCGCAAGTTAGCCTCCGAACGTCTCAAACGCTCGCCTGGCACTAAAGCGCCGCTCGCGTGGGCCGACGGGCCCGGCAAGCGGGGGAGGGAGAAGCTCCGCTTATACTCCTTCTCCACATGGCTGACGATGACAAGCCACAATCCGGCTTCGTCAAGGACATTCGCAAGCAGTCTCAGGATTTCCCGGGCTGGTACAACGACGTCGTCCGCAAAGCGCAGTTAGCCGACAACTCGCCGGTCGCCGGAACCATGATCATTCGCCCGTATGGCTACGCGCTGTGGGAAAACATTCGCGATCCGCTCGACGGTCTCATCAAGGAAACCGGGCACGAGAACTGGTACTTCCCGGCGCTGATTCCGCTCAGTTTCCTGCAAAAGGAGAAGGACCACGTCGCGGGCTTCGAGCCGGAGTTTCAACTCGTCACCAAAGGCGGTGGCAAAGACCTCGACGAACCCCTGGTCCTGAGGCCGACGTCGGAAACGATGATCGCGACCGTGCTGCGAGATTACATCCAGTCCTATCGCGACCTGCCGGTTCTCACCAACCAGTGGAACAACGTCTTTCGCTGGGAGCTGCGCACTCGATTTTTCCTGCGCACCCGTGAGTTCCTCTGGCAGGAAGGCCACACCTTCCACGAAACCGCGGCGGAGGCCGAGGAAGAGGTCGCGAAGATGCTCGACTGCTATCGCCGCATCGCCGAGGAATGGTGCGCGATCCCGGTGCTGACCGGCCGCAAGACCGAGAGTGAGAAGTTCGCCGGTGCCCGGTACTCGACCGCGATCGAGGGCATGATGATGGACGGCAAGGCACTGCAGATGGGCACCTCGCACTACTTCGGCGAGAACTTCACCCGCGCCTATGACCTCACCTTCACCGGGCGCAGCAACGAGCAGCAGTACCCCCATTCGACCAGCTGGGGCATGTCCACCCGGATGGTGGGGGCCGTCGTGATGGCCCACGGCGACGACTCCGGCCTGCAGCTGCCGCCTCGCATCGCGCCGGTACAGGTCGTCATCATCCCCATCTTCCGCAGCGACGCCGAACGGAGCCAGATCGAGACCGCGCTCCAGCAGGTGCGCGCCGACCTGGAAGACCTCCGCGTCAAGGTTGACTGGCGCGACGAGCGGCCCGGATTCAAGTTCAACGAGTGGGAGCTCAAGGGCGTCCCGCTGCGTATCGAGATCGGTCCACGGGACCTGGCCAAAGGCGAGGCCACCGTGGTGCGCCGCTTGAACCGAGCGAAACAAACCGTGCCCCTGAGTGACCTCGGTATCACGATCCCAGCGATGCTCGAGGAGATCCAGGCGGCGCTCTTCAGCCGAGCCCGCGAATTCCGCGAGGCGCACACGGTCAAGGTCGATTCGCTCGAGGCCCTGGTGCGCTTCTTCGAGGGCTCGATCGGGTTCGCCGTTACCCCCTGGTGCGGCCGGGAAGAAGACGAGCGAACGGTCAAGGAGCGGACGACCGCCACCACCCGGGTGATCCTGGCGTCCGGGGGAGCGGAGCGGCGCTGCGCGGTCTGCGGCCGTCCGGCGACCATGGAAGTGGCCTGGGGAAAGGCCTACTGATTCACCCCCCGGAAGTTCGGGGATAATTCCGCCATCAACGATATAGGGACTCGGTCATGCAATTTGCCGACCTTCTGAGCAAGGTCAGTTACCTGCCGCCGAAGGACGTCGAGGTGCTGTCGCGCGCCTACGATGCCGCGGCGAGTGCCCACCATGACCAAAACCGCCTCTCCGGCGAGAAGTTCATCGAGCACCCCCTTAGCGTCGCCGGCATTCTGGCGGACCTCCAACTCGACCGCGACACCCTGGCCGCCGCCATTCTCCACGACACGGTGGAAGATACCCACCTGACCATCGCCGACCTCGAGCAGAGCTTCGGGCCGACGGTCGGCAAGCTGGTCGCGGGCGTGACCAAGCTGGAAAAGATCTCCTTCCATAGCCCGGAACAGGCGCAGGCGGAAAACGTCCGCAAGATGCTGGTCGCCATGGCGGAGGACGTCCGGGTGGTGCTGATGAAGCTGGCCGACCGGCTCCACAACATGCGGACGGTCGAATCGCTCCCGGAGATCCGGCGGCAGGCGATGGCGCAGGAGACGCTCGACATCTACGCCCCGCTGGCCCATCGCTTGGGGATGTGGAACATCAAGTGGGAACTGGAAGACCTGTCGTTCGCGCAATTGCATCCCGACGAGTACCGGGAAATCGTCAAGAAGATCGCGCGCAAGCGGAAGGAGCGGGAAACCGCCGTCAATGACATCAAGGAAATCCTGGAACGCGAGCTGACTAGCGTCGGCATCAAGGCCGATACCAGCGGGCGGCCGAAGCACGTCTACAGCATCGCGAGCAAGCTCGCGATGGGGAAAGAGTTCGAGGATATCTACGATCTCTCGGCGATCCGGGTGCTGACCGAGTCGATCAAGGATTGCTACGGCGCCCTGGGTGTCATCCACTCGCTCTGGAAGCCGATCCCCGGACGTTTCAAGGACTACATCGCGATGCCGAAGTCAAACGGCTACCAGTCGCTGCACACGACCGTGGTCAGCCATAGCGGCGAGCCGATGGAGATCCAGATTCGCACCCAGGAGATGCACCGCACCGCGGAATGGGGGGTCGCCGCGCATTGGACCTACAAAGAGGGCGGCAAGGATGACCGCAAGCAGGACCAGCGGTTCGCATGGCTGCGCCAGCTGATGGACTGGCAGAAGGAAGTGCTCGACGCCGAGATGTTCGTCGACGCCGTCAAGGTCGACGTCTTCCGGGACGAGGTGTTCGTGTTCACCCCGAAGGGGGACGTGCAAGCGCTGCCGACGGGCGCGACGGCGGTGGATTTTGCGTACCGGATTCACACCGAGGTGGGCCATCGCTGCATCGGCGCCAAGGCAAACGGCCGAATGGTGCCGCTCGACTACCAGCTGCAGAACGGCGACATCGTCGAGATCCTTACCTCAAAGGGACCGCATGGACCCAGCCGCGACTGGTTGGGCTTCGTCAAGACGGCAGGCGCCGCGCAGAAGATCCGGGTCTGGTTCAAGAAGGAGCGGCGCGAGGAAAACGTCACCAAAGGCAAGGAGCTGCTCGACAAGGAATTCCGGCGGATGCAGCAGCGGGCGCTGGCCTCGATCGGGGACGAACGGGTCCTGGAGCTCGCCCGGGAGTTTCGCTTCACCGACCTGAACGATTTCTACGCGGCCATCGGATACGGTGACGTCAGCCCGCACTCCGTGTTGCTCAAATACATGGGGTCCGGGCAGCAGCCGGATGGTAATGGCGAGTTTCCGCTCATCCCGCTGGTCCCCCAGTTCAAGCCCACCGGTGAGATCCGCGTCAAGGGCGAGCGGGGCGTGCTCACCCAGATCGCACAGTGCTGCAAGCCGGTCCCGGGCGACCCCATCAGCGGCTATATCACCCGGGGCAAGGGGATCACGGTGCATCGAACCAGCTGCAAGAACATCATGAACGTCTCCAACCAGGAGCGGGTCGTCCAGGTCGATTGGGACACCGGCGGCCGGCAGCTCTACCCGGTCGGCATCAAGATCGAAGCCTGGGACCGCACCGGGCTGCTGCGCGACATCGCGACGGTGATCGCCGAGAGCAAGATCAATCTCACCGGCGCCGAAGTGCAGGTCTACGACGACAAGACCGCGGTGATTTCGACCACGGTGGAAATCAGCAGCCTGACGCAGTTGAGCCGGCTGATGGAGCGGCTGGAGACCGTCAAAGACGTCCATACGGTCGCGCGAGAGGGGAACCTCGCTCCCAACTAGCCCCCTGGCCCGGCGCCCAACTCGAGTATTACGACGCGTCTTGCTGAACCGAAGGCGGCGCCGACCCAGGAAACGGATCCTGTAACTGAGCGCCCCTACGATCGAAGCTAGCGATGGGTACTCAGTTCCACGCACGGCGCACGCTTGCCGGTTTTTTCGGGCTGGCGGCCGTGATCGTCGTGCTGTTCGGCGTCATCGCGCTGGTTGCGCTACAACCCCGCGATGGCCTCGCCTGGGTGAATGTTCCGCAATTGGGCCCGGACCTCGGTTTGGACGCCGGGCTTCGCACCAAACCCCTGAAGGAGACCGTCGTCGCGGACGCCGCGAGGGATCGCGCGATCGAAGGCCAGGGTTCGCTCTCGGTAACCGCCGTCATGAGCGCGGCGCCCAAGGGCGATCCGCTCACGGCGCTGGCCCCAACCAACAGGCCGGTCGCCCTGGGGCCCACCGCTCCCGCCGCGGCCGCCACCCCAGACCCGACGCCGACCGCGGCGCCGTCACCCGCACCTACGCCCGACCCGACCCCGGCACCAACCGCAGCACCTACACCCGCACCTACGCCCACGCCGGCACCGACGCCGACGCCCACCCCGGCACCCACGCCGACGCCCACCCCTGCGCCGACGCCAACGCCCACCCCTGCGCCGACACCTACCCCCACGCCGCAGCCGTTTGTGATCGTCACCGCTGGTGAGACCGTGACAACCCGGCCGGCCGATCCGAAGCGGGATTGCAACTCGATGACTGTGACGGCAGCCGGTTGGTTCACCACCAACGGCGTCGGCGGCACGGTGACCTACGCCTGGATTCGGACCGACCAGAACGGCCGCCGCACGGTGATCTCGAAGCCGTCATTGACGATCGCACCCGGCGATACGTCACTCCACAGCGTGGTCCCTGACGTTTGGACGCCCGAGTCGCCCGGCACCGACCAACTTGTCTTCTCGAGCCCGGCGGCACCGACCGTTGCCGCCCAGTCGTTCGCCTGCGCCAACAGCAACCAGAACGCCTGAGCCGGGCGCCCCCGCCGCGGGCGAGGATGGGCGGAGGCCGGCCGATTTAGACCGGCCCCTATTGGAAGGTGTGAAGCATTCCGGCCGCTCACCGGTTATACGGGGGATGCGCCTGCGACCTCGCGTGCCCTTCCGGCCGATGCTCAGGATCCGGACCCAGATCATCCTGCCGTTCCTCCTGCTGATGCTGATCCTCGGGGTGGTTGGAACCTACCTGGCCACCAGCCTGGTCGCCACGTCACTGGAGAACCGGATCGCGGACCAGCTGGGGCACGCGGAAGACGCGGCGCTGGACGCGGCCGTGAAGCTGCAGGGTCGCCAGGTGGCGGCGATCCGGCTGTTCGCCAACACCGAGGGGGTCGACCGGGCAGTAGCGGCCGGCGACGTCGCCGCTTTGCGACGGCTGATCGTCCCGTTGGAGGTCAACAACCGTCTCGGCACCGTCATGATCTTCGACGCGAGGGGCCGCACCACCCTGGAGATCACCCAGCCGGACCCGACCAACCCGAGCGGCCTGGTCTTCGGGAGCGGGACCGACCTGTCTGCGGAACCCGTCGTCCAACCTGTGCTCAAGGGCCTTTACGACTCCCTGGGCGACAAGTACATCGCCTACCTCGGCTCCCCGCCGACGTCACTCGTGGCGGCCGGCCCGGTGATCTTCGCCGACCGGGTCGTCGGCGGCATTCTGGTTGCGGCGCCGCTGCCCGCCGTGCTGGCGGAAATGCAGGGCCGATCCCAATCCGAGGTGATGCTGATGGACCGCACCGGACGATTGCTCGGCAGCACACTGCCCGGCATCAGCACGAGCTTGACCGACGACCGCCTTCGCGCCTATTTGGCCCTCGCCTCGCCGGGGCGGGCGGTAACCCGGGCGGTGAGGGTCGGGAGCGAAGACTATCAGTTCCAGTTCACCAACTTCTATCTGCGTCAGCACCCCGAGGGGTACCTCGCCGTCGCCCTCACTCGCCGAGGTGTGATGGAGGCCGGGCTCCATTCCGCATTGCAGATGACGGTGCTCTTCGCCGGCGTTGTCCTCGTCCTGCTCCTGATCGGCTATCTGCTTGCGCTTCGGCTGACGCGACCGATCGAGGCGCTGGTGGCGGGGACGCAAGCGGTGGCTCGCGGCGACCTGACCAAGCGCCTGGACGTCCGGCGCCGCGACGAACTCGGCGACCTGGCCAAGGCATTCAACGCGATGACCCAGGACCTGCAGGAGCGCACGCGATCCCTGAATGAGCAAATGCGTCGCCTCGCCGCCCTGTCGCAGACGAGCCAGGGCCTGGGCAAGGAGACGGAGCCTGGCGCGATGGCGGAGGCGATTCTCGGTGTCAGCCTGCGGGCACTGGGCCTCGAAACCGCCCTCTTACTGGCGCGCAACGAGGCGAATGGACTCGAAGTCCGCGCGATGGTTGGTCCCGTGGGGAAGGCAGCCGGTCGACTCCTTCGGTTGAGCCCGGTGAAGCTGGCCGAAGGCTTTTCGACCGACTCGGCCACCGGCGTCGAAACCGCCACCAAGCTGTCCGCCGATCCCCGGCTCGGCCTGCGACTCTTCGCCGGACTCGCCGGCGTCGAGCAGGCGCTGGTGGTCCCGTTGATTCGGGGCGAGCGCAACGCCGGCTACCTCGTCACCGGTCTGGCCGCGGGGTACGACCTGCCCAAGCAGGATGTCGACCTGCTGCAGACGATCGCCACCGAGATGGCGTTGATGATCGAGAATACGGACCTTCGCAAGAAAACGCAGCTCCAGGCCCACCGCCTCGACCAGGCCATCATCGCCCTGGAAAAGATCTCTCAGGCCCTGACCGCCGTCACAGTCGGAACGGACAACCTCCTGCGGGCCGTCGCCCACGCCACCTCCGAGATTCTCGACGTTCCGTATGTGTCGCTGCAACTGCGCAAACCATCCTGGCGGCAGCAGTTCTCGGATGTCATCGTCGGTTGCACCACGCGCCGCGAGCTGGCCGCGGTGCGGCAGAGCACCGACCTGGTCGCCCGTCGTATCGAACGACCGGAACAGGTGATGGAGCTCGACCTGGTGGATGACCGCGGCCGGCCGCTGGCCGTGGCCCACCGCATTGGGTTGCGGCGGGTGATGGCCGTCCCGATGTGCCTGGGCGCGGAAATCGTCGGCGTGCTTGTCATCCACATGAAGGAACCACGACCGCTGGAGCGCAGCGAAATCCGCGTGTTGCAAACCCTCGCCAACCAGGCCGTGATCGCCATCGAGAATGCCGCCGCCTACGAGCACACCAAGCAGATGGCGACAACCGACGGCGTGACCGGGGTCGCGAACCACCGGGAGTTCGAGGCTCATCTCGATCGGGAGTTGCTACGGGCGAGGAAGACGAAGGAGGCGCTGGCGCTCATCATGTGCGATGTCGACCATTTCAAGGAGATCAACGACAGCGTGGGTCACCCCGCGGGCGATAAAGTGTTGCGGCACCTGACACGCCAGATCCTGGTTCCGGCCGTACGGCCCAAGGATCTCGTGGCGCGATACGGCGGCGACGAGTTCGTGCTCGTCCTGCGGGGCGCGGACAGCCGGGCGGCGGTGGCGGTCGCCGAACGAATCCGGCGGACGGTGGCCAGTCAAGCGGTCATCCTGGATGGCAAGGCGGTCTCCAATCTCTCCCTGAGCCTGGGCGTCGCGGTCTTTCCGCGGGACGGGGATAGCCGTGAGGCACTGGTGCAGGCCGCCGACCAGGCGCTCTACGTGGCGAAGCGGACCGGTCGCAACCGGGTGGTTCGCAGCGACGCCCCGCCCGCCGACGCGCAGCTGGCGAGCTAGGGCACGCGTCGGCAAAAGCAGCCAAAGCCATTCGCTAAGCTTCCAGACCAATGGCTCCGATCGCGCAGCGACCTCGCGGCACGCAAGATCTCTTGCCCGCAGATCAGCCGTACTGGGAGGCGCTCGAGGCGGCCGCAAAGGAGCAGGCCGGGCGGTTTGGCTACCAGCGCATCGAGACGCCGATCTTCGAAACGACCGACCTCTTTGTCCGCGGCGTGGGTGAAGGCACGGACATCGTGAGCAAGGAGATGTTCACGTTCAGCGATCGCGGCGGGCGCTCGTTAACGCTGCGGCCGGAGGGGACGGCGCCTATCGTCCGCGCCTACTTCGATGCCGGTATGCAGCTCGACCCGCAGCCGGTGCGGCTCTACTACCTGGGGCCTTATTTCCGTTCCGAGCGGCCGCAGGCCGGCCGCTTTCACGAATTCCATCAGTTTGGGATCGAGACAATCGGTGACGCGAGCCCGTTGCTCGACGTCGAAGCCATCGCGCTTGGCTGGAACTGGTTTGCGGTGCTCGCGATAGGAGGCGTCACCCTGCACCTCAACAGCATTGGCGATGAGGTCTGCCGGCCGGCGTATCGGGAACTGCTGCGCGAGTACTACCGGCCGCACCTCGCCAAGCTGAGTGAAGAGAGCCGGGCGCGGTTCGAGAAGAATCCGCTACGACTCTTCGACTCGAAGGACCCCCAGGACGAGCTGCTGAAGCGCAATGCGCCGCGGATCGTCGATCACCTCTGCGCCCCCTGCGCCGAGGCGTTCCGCGTCGTGAAGGAGGGACTGGCTGCCGAAGAGATCCCCTTCGAGCTCAACCCCAACCTGGTTCGCGGTCTCGACTATTACACCCGGACGGTCTTCGAGTACCAGCACGACAGTCTCGGCGGCGCGCAGAACTCGCTGGGCGGCGGCGGCCGATACGATGGCTTGGCAGCCGCATTGGGCTATCGATCGACGCCCGGGGTGGGCTTCGCCATGGGCATGGACCGGACCGCCATTGTGTTGAAACAGAGCAAGCCACTCACGCCACTGGTGCCGGACGTCTACGCGGTGGCGCTGGAGGCACGCGACGAGTTGTACGTCTTCCACCTGGCATCGACCTTGCGCGCACGGCGGATCAACGTCATCTTCGATCCGGGACCGGCTCGCCTGGACGCGAAGTTGCGCAAGGCGGCTCGGCGCGGCGCCCGGCTGGCGCTCCTGGTCGGCCCCGAGGAGCGCGAGAAAGGTCAGGTGGTCATTCGCAATATGCAGGAAAAGACCCAGACGAGTGTGGCGGAGCGCGAACTGCTGTCGACGATCAGCCAGATGTTGGGCGGCTCGTGAGCCTGACCCCGCGCATGCCCGCCGGCACGATCCGACCCGAGCACGTTGGAGGCGACGTGGACGTGTACGGGTGGGTGCATCGGCGGCGCGACCTCGGTGGTCTGATCTTCATCGACCTGCGCGATCGAAGCGGAATCGTTCAGGTCAAATTCGACCCCGTGCAGGCGCAGGCCCACGCGATCGGTGGCGAGCTTCGGCTGGAATCGGTGATCCACGTGCGGGGCCCCGTCCAGCGGCGCCCACGCGGGACCGAAAACAAGGAGCTGGCAACCGGCGAGGTGGAAGTGGAAGCGCGTGACGTCACCCTCCTCAATCGGGCGCAGCCGCCGCCCTTCGCCGTTAACGAAGACAGCCCGGTCGATGAACAGGTGCGGCTTCGCTATCGCTACCTGGACCTGCGCCGGGGGCGGATGGCCCGCAACCTCCAGCTGCGCCATCGGATGACAAAGGCGATCCGCGACTTTCTTGACGCCGAGGGCTTTTTCGAGATCGAAACCCCGGTACTCATCCGGAGCACTCCCGAGGGCGCTCGCGACTTCCTCGTTCCCAGCCGGCTGAAGCCGGGCTACGTCTACGCCCTGGCGCAGTCGCCGCAGCTCTACAAGCAGCTGCTGATGGTGGCGGGCATGGATCGCTATTTCCAGATCGTCCGCTGCTATCGGGACGAAGACCAGCGGGCGGATCGCCAGCCGGAGTTCACCCAGCTCGACTTGGAAATGTCGTTCGTCGGCGAGGACGACGTCCTCGACATCATCGAACGCTCCTTCGCCCACGTCTGGCAGAAGGTGCTTGGCCTCGCCGTGTCAACACCGATCCGGCGCATCACGCACGCCGAAGCCATGTTGCGCTACGGCGTCGACAAACCCGACCTGCGCTACGGTCTCGAGATCCAGGAGCTGTCCTCGATCTTCACCGGGACGGAATTCAAGATCTTCCGCCAGGTACTCGATGCCGGCGGCGTCATTCGCGGACTACGCATCCCGCGGACCGTCGGCGGGAAGGAGATCGATGCGCTCACCGAGGTCGCCCGCGCCGAAGGGGCAAAAGGTCTAGCGTTCTGGCATCGGGAGGCCGATGGCTGGCGATCGCCGATCACGAAGTTCTTCGACGAGCAAGCGCTCACCCAGTTGCAAGCGGCTACGCACGCCGAGCCAGGCGACGTGGTCGTCGCGGTGGCCGATCAGGTGGCGGTGGCGTCCGCCGCGCTGGGGGCTGTGCGCAAAGCCGCCGCCCGCATGCTCGGGCTGGTGAAGGAGGGGGGCTTCGAATTTGTCTGGGTCACGGACTTTCCGCTGTTCGAGCGCAGCAAGGAAACCGGCGAGATCACGGCCGCCCACCATCCGTTCACCGCGCCCAGGCCCCAGGATCTCGAGCTGCTGACCAGCGACCCGCTCAAAGTGCACGCCCGCAGCTACGACCTGGTGCTGAACGGTACCGAGCTCGGCTCGGGCAGCATCCGCATCCACGACCCGGAGTTGCAGCAACGCGTTTTTCAGGGTCTGGGCATCTCACGCGAGGAGGCGGAGCAGCGTTTTGGGTTTCTGCTGACGGCGTTCCGTTACGGCGCGCCGCCGCATGGCGGGTTCGCCTACGGGCTCGATCGTGCCGTCATGCTGGCGGCGGGCGAGGAAACGATCCGGGAGGTGATCGCCTTTCCCAAGAACCAGCAGGCGGAAGAGTTGATGACCGATGCGCCGGCGCCGACGGATCCGAAACAGCTCCGTGAACTCGGGCTCGAATTGGTTCGCCCGCCGTTGAAACCTTCTCGGTAACGTTCCAATCGAAACGGTGACGGGCCTTTTGCGGGCCCGTGACGTAATGCAAGATCAACATCACTCTGGGCGTAAGGTACGGAACTTACAGTAGGGCCCATGAACGCCGCCCTCTTCACCAAATCGACCACAGGACTCATTCTCGCTTCCAGTTTGATCGCCGCTTCGAGTGTCTTTGCCC
The DNA here is from genome assembly GCA_035602075.1 of Binatus sp. (SeqCode). Lineage (GTDB taxonomy): Bacteria > Chloroflexota > Dormibacteria > CF-121 > CF-121 > CF-13. The sequence goes on from DATNNA010000001.1 coordinate 11,172, forward strand.
ACGCGAATGACGCGCCCGTCGCTCTCGGCACCGCGGCCACCGCTTTGCTTAGCGGGTCGTATTCGACCGTTCCGACCGGCCAGGCGATGCTGGGTGGCCACACCTTTGACATGACGAGTGGAACCTTGCTCAAGCTGGCAAACAATCAATCGGCCAGCTTCGCGGGTTCGTACCAGAATCCGAAGGCCGTCCACTTGCTGCTCAACACCGCGAATACCAGCAACATGTTCTTGGGCAGCACGGTGGGTAACATCGTCCTGACCTTCAGTGACACCACGACGCAGACCGCCAGCCTGACCGTCGGCGGCAACGTGCGCGAGTGGTGCATCAGTGCCTTCGGCGTCGTGAACACCGTCACCGACATAACGCCCAACCCCGCCGTCCCGGGTACCCCGTATGTGACGCAGGGCGTCTGGACGACGACGCCAGTTGGCGGCACGGGAACCGCGGTCCTCGACATGGTGACCGTCCCGGTCGTCCCCGCGAACGCGACCAAGACGCTAACTTCAGTGCAGCTGATCGACGTCAACGCCTTTGGTTCGATCCAAATCGACCTCGCCGGCCTGACCGTCGAGTTCACCCCGCCGGCACCTCCGACGCCGACGCCGACCCCGACCCCGACGCCAACCCCGACTAGTACGGGCGACGAGACCGGCAACCACAATGGCGATCATCACAATACCGATAGGAAGGCGACAGCCCCTAAGAAGGCCGTCAAGACCGAGACGAACGCGCAGAACGGCAAACAGGACGATGGTGGTAACCGCGGCCACCGCGACGCCAACTAACAAAACTCGATGCAGAGAAGCCCGGCCAATCGGCCGGGCTTCTTTCGTTTCAGGCCGGCCAATGGCTGATACACTCGCCGGGTTGCCTGTGCCGATCCCGCCGGTGTTCGTGCTGGCCACGCTCGTCATCCTGCTCGGGACCCAGCTCGCCTACGTGGTGGCGCCGCGGGCGCCGCACTACCTGGTCCGCCTCGGCCTGAGCGCGCTCGCCGTCCTCCTCGGAGAGGCGCTGGGCGTCGCCGGCGTGGGCGCCCCCCTCGCCCTCGGTGAGCTGCACCCGGTCAACGATCTGGTCGTACTGGCCATCGTGCAGTGGGCGGCGACCCTGTGGGTGCGGCGCGCCCAGCTGGCCTAGCCTATGCCGGGTAAGTTTGACGCCTTCCCGAATGAGGTAGAACTTGGGCAATATCCCGTGAGTGGGGAGCTCGAGAGGAGTTCGTGATGGTGTGGCAAGTCGGCGTGCTGCTGGTCGGCATTGGGTTTCTCCTGCTCAGCATTTTTGCCTCCTTCATCCTCCTCAACATGACCCGCAGCCTACGGACGATCGAGGCCATCCTGAGCCTGACGCTCGACGAAGCCCGGCTGGCGCTCCCCGAGCTGCGCCACAGCCTGCAGCAGATCGATGACATGGTCAGTGGAGTCAACGACAAGTTCACAGCCGCCGACCGGGCAATGAACGCCACCGGCGCTGCGATCACCGGTTGGCGGGATCGCGTGCGTGACGCCGTGGGCGGACTCGGCCGCCGTCGCAAATCACCAGCCGGCCAGCATCGGGAGGAAGCATGAGGGAACACCGGATTCGCCACCAGCCCGCGACAACTGGCCACGAGGCGCCCGCCACCGTGGCCTACGTCACCGAACTGAAGCTCCCGGCCGTGGGTGACTACATCGTCGTTGCCAAGCGGGCCGCCGCCTCGCTTGGCCTCGTCGTCGGCTTCTCGGTGCAGGAAATCGACGACCTGAACATCGCCATCACCCAAGCTTGCGAAAGTGCTTGCGCCGCCGCGGCCCAGCAGTGGGGGAGTGGCAACGGACAGCTGAAGCTGATCTTCAAGAGCCAGCCCCGGCGGCTCGAGGTCGAGGTTCGGAGCGTGCCGCCGCGGGCGGTGGAGCAGCAGACGGTGCGCCGCGCCCGCCACGGGGCGGAGCTCGACTATGAAACCATTGGTTTGAACATGATCCGGCTGTTCGTCGATGAACTCCGCTACCAGGTGGATGACCAGACAGGTAGCCTGCGGATGAGGATGGTCAAATACCTGATCGAGTAGACACGCCAACGCCTGCGCGGTCCACCGTCCGACCCAATCGAGAGCTCGTCCGCCGCCTGTTCCTCAAGTACCAGAAAACCAAAGATCCCGAGGTCCGCCAGCAGCTCGTTGAGCTGTTCAACAACCTCGTGATCTTCCTAGCCAAGAAATTCAGCAATCGGGGCGAGCCGCTCGAGGACATCGTCCAGGTCGGCTACATTGGCCTGCTCGCGGCGATCGAACGCTTCGAGCCGCAGCGGGGCTTGGAGTTTTCGACGTTCGCCACGCCCACTATCGTTGGCGAGATCAAGCGGTACTTCCGGGATAAGAGCTGGGCTGTGAAGGTGCCGCGCCGGCTTCAGGAAACGATGCAGCGCGCCGACATCGCGTCGCAGCGGCTACAGGCGAAGCTCGGCCGGCAGCCGTCGGTGAACGAGATCGCCAAAGAGCTCGAACTGCCGCCGGAAGACGTGCTGGAAGCGATGGAGGCGAGCCCCGCGCAGCGCACCATCCCGTTCGAGTCCACGGGGCCTGCCGCCAGGGATGACGACGGTCTGCAGCTGACCGAGCGTCTCGGGCGAGAAGACGAGAACCTCGACAAGGTGGAGCTGCAGGACCTTCTCGACCAGGCGATGCGCCACCTGACGCCGCGCGAGCGGCGGATCATGTATCTGCGCTTCGTCGATGAGTTGCCCCAGGCGGAGGTTGCCAAGCGGCTTGGAATCTCCCAGATGCACGTGTCGCGGCTGCAGCGGGCCGCCGTCGAGCAACTGAAGCGGGAGATGCCGGTCTCGAGTTAATTCCCTCTGGCCCGAACCCGGCTGGGGAGGTGCCAACTCGCCTCGCTGCGCGCGTTGCAGCAGGAGTGAGATCGCCCGTACGCCGGGTTCCTCCCTGGTCTCTCGCATTGGCGGGCTATCTGTTCCTGGCCCTTCTGCTCTTTCTGCCAGTCTGGTTGCCACCGGGGCAGCGAACCGTTGGCGGGCCTGGCGGTGACCCGTTCTTCTCCAGCTGGTTCATCCGGTGGATCCCGCACGCCATTGCCCATGGATGGAACCCGCTGTTCAGCACGTATCTCGACTACCCGGACGGCGTCAACCTGATGTGGAACGGGTCGATTGCACTGCCCAGCCTCATCATCGCTCCGGTGACGTTGACCGCCGGCCCGATGGTCGCCTACAACGTGCTCACCACACTCGGCCCAGCCCTCTCTGGCTGGTGTGCCTATCTTGCGCTGTCCCGTTACGTGCGGGGCCGGCTGGCCGCGTTCATCGGCGGGGCCCTGTATGCCTTCTCGCCCTTCATGATCAGCCAGTCCCTGGGCCATGCGCACCTGACGATGGCCTGGGCGCCCCCGCTGGCACTGCTGCTCCTGAATGACGTCTTTGTTAGGCGGCGGCGGAGTCTGTGGATCGGCGTCGCTCTTGGCGCCCTGGGGGCCGCACAGCTGCTGACCGCCGAGGAGGTGCTGGCCATCGTGGCAGTGGCCGCGGCGGTTGGGCTGGTGACGGCGGGCCTCCTGCATCGCGAGGCCTTGTGGTCGCGCCTGCAACCGGCCCTTCCGGTGCTGGGAACGGCGGCCGCCGTCTTTCTCGTCCTGGCGGCCTTGCCGCTAGGCTTTCAGCTCCTCGGTCCGCAACGGGTTCATGGGTCGCTCCAGCCGTCGAACTACTACGTAAGCGACCTGCTCAATTTCATCTTGCCGACCCGCGTGCAACTGATTGCGCCGGCGGAGTTGACTCGCATCTCCGATCACCTGGCGGGATTCGGATCGGAGAGGACGGCCTACCTCGGTCTTCCTCTGATCGCGTTGCTCGCCCTGGCGATTCGCCGAAGCTGGGGTCTTCCTGTCGTACGGTGGGCATCTATTGCCGGCGGAGCGCTCACGCTTCTCTCGCTCGGCGATACCCTGCATCTGGCGGGAGGGGACACGCGGGTGCCACTCCCGTGGGCGCTTACCAGCGCCATCCCCCTCGTCAATCAAATCCTCCCCGTCCGGTTCAGCCTGGTGGTGTTTCTCCTGGTGGGGCTGCTGGTCGCGGTGTTCGTCGACGCGATCGCGGCGACACCGGAATGGCGGCCGCGATTGCTGGGGGCGGGTGCCGTTGGGTTGAGTGTCGCGGCCCTCTTTCCGGCGGTCCCGGTGCTGACCTCGCCAGTCGCGGCGCCGGGCTTCTTCAGCCGACCTGCGGACCTGCGTTCGCTCCCCGAAGGCAGTGTGATTCTGGTTGCGCCCTTCGCCGCCGTGGGGATTGCCGACGCCATGTACTGGCAGGCGAAAGCCGGCATGTGGTTTCGGATGCCCGAAGGTGAGGCCTTCGTTCCGAGTCCCTACCCGCTCTATCCGCCGCCCTCGGCGACCGAGTTCGCGCTGGTCCGGCTGGCCGACGGCAGCGTGCCGCTGGCGGGGATGGACGCGGGCGTCGCGGGCGAGATCCGTGCTGACCTGCGCCGCTGGAACGTCGAGGCCGTCGTCGTGGGCCCCATGCCCCATCGGGACGAGGCGGTGGCGTTGTTCAGCGCGGTCCTTGGGCGGGGGCCGTCGGGGGGCGATGGGGTGGACGTCTGGTGGGACGTACAGGGAACGTTGGCCCAGATCGCCGTGGCGACACCTCTCAGTCGATGACGACTTTTTGGGACATAGCGAGAACCAGCGCCTGGTGCGCTCCTTATGGCTGGCTTGTTGGTTTCGTTTGGAGTTCGCTAACCTTCGCCGGCCCAGTCTTCTTCCACATCACTCGGTTCTTGTCCGGCGGCCCTGATGAGGGGATAGCCCGGCTGGCTTCATCCAAAAGTTCCCGAGACAAAGTTGATCGGGTCTCGGTTGCCGCCACGGGAGGAGCCCTGGCTGCAGCAAGTTCGTTACAGCCGAGGCGTTTCCAGATGGTGTTGGCAGGGTGAGCCAGGCAGCCAGGGATCCAGGCTGGTCGGTACCCGCCGGGAGAACGGCGCCCAGGTCGCCGGCCCCGCGTCTCTCACCCATCGGCTGGCGGGCGCCGGTCGGGCTGCTCGCCTATTTGGGACTCGCAGTGATCCTCTTCGCGCAAGCCTGGGCGCATCCATTTACGTCCTCGATCGGATATCGCGGCGACGCGGAGGACTTCATGTGGTTCTTGAGCTGGCCCGTCTTTGCCCTCACCCACGGCCTCAACCCTGTCTTTACGACGTACCTCGACTATCCGGCGGGCGTCAATCTGATGGCGAACACGACCCTGCCGCTGGTGGGAACTGTGCTCTCACCCATCGACGCCATCTTCGGGCCGGTCTTTGCCTACAACGCGGTCGAGACCCTCGCGCTCGCCCTCTCGGGATGGTCCGCCTATCTGCTGATCCGCCGGCACGTCAGCAGCCACGTCGCGGCCGCGCTTGGCGGGCTTCTGTATGGCTTCTCACCGCTCATGCTCGGTCAGTCGCTGGGGCACCCTCACGTAAGCATGGCATTCCTGCCCCCCATCATCTTCATCGTGCTTGAGGAGGCGGTGATTCGCCAGCGCCGGCGTCCGGTCCCCATCGGGGTCCTACTTGGCGCCCTCGGTGCCGCGCAGGCCTTGATCGGCGAGGACGTACTCGCCATGACGGCCATCGTCGGACTCCTGGCGATCGGGTTGCTGGCCGGCCTGCATCCGGGCCAGGTGCGCGTTCGCCGCAACCACGCCCTGCGGGTGCTCGGGGTAGCCGCGCTCACCTTTATCGTGCTCGCCGGGCCCGCCGTCGCCTTCCAGTTCCTGGGTCCGCAGGCCACCCACGATCGGGCGCATGGCCCGAACTTCTGGGTGAGCGACCTGCTCGGCTTTGTCGTCCCAACCAAGCTTCAGTGGCTCACCCTGCCCCCGGTGCTGGCGCTGCGGGACCGCCTGACCGGAACCCTGATCGAGTCGAGCAATTACATGGGCATCCCGCTCATCGCGGTCCTCGCATTTATTAGCTGGCGATTGTGGGCGGACACCCGGGTGCGTCTGGTCGCGCTCGTAGGTGTTCTCGCCGCCGTGCTCTCGCTCGGCGTCACCATCCACGCCGCTGGGCGGCTCACTTTCGTCCCGGTAGCCGTACTGGCCCTCGCCTTTCCAGTCTTTCGTCGAGTGCTTCCTGGGCGCCTCCTCCTCTACGAGTTCCTGATCGCCTGGGTGGCGATGGCGCAGGTGCCCCCGCTGACGAATATGCTTCCCGTTCGCCTGACGCTCTTCGTGTTCCTCATGGCCGGCGTGTTGCTCGCGGTCATCGTCGACCACCTGATTCGAGCCCCAGCGCCGAGGTCGCGACTACTGGCCGGTGCCGTCGCCGTCCTGGCCCTCGCCCCTCTCTTCCCACGCCTCCCGTACCCGGCCACGCCGGTCGAGGTCCCGCCGTTTTTCGCGCATTCCGCCATTCCCGATGGGAGCGTGGCGGTGATCTTCCCCTTTGTGGATCCTACCCACACGGCAGCGGTACTCTGGCAGGCAGAGTCGGGCATGCGGTTCAAGATGCCGGAAGGCTATGCCTTCGTCCCACCCGGCCAGGGCAACGTTGATCCGCCGCCGAGCGCCACGGGCGCCGCGGGCCTTGCGATCGCGGGAGGAGCGGACCCAGCGGGGTTCCCCAGCGGCGTTCGGGACCAAGTACATCGCGAGCTCAAGGCGTGGCACGTCCAAACGGTTATCGTCGGCCCGATGGCCAACCAGGCCAGCATGGTCGCTTTCATCACCCGGGTGCTGGCCAGGGAGCCCATTCAGACCGGTGGTGTCTACGCCTGGGAAGGCCTCGACCCGGCCCAGTAGGGACTGGCGGATGCGTTCGGTATCAGAGAGCTTCCCGAGGGTGCGGGCGATCGCGCGCTCACGGCCCGGCATCCTCGCGACATATCCGGCATCGCCAAGGCGATCGACAAGGCGAACGGTCCCGCCATTACCAAAATACACCAGGGTGGGGGTCTTGCTGCAAGGGCCCCTGGTGTGCTGACAATGCACGCCACAAGCGTGGCCCATAGGCGTCGCGCGACCGACAGTAGGAATGAGAGAGGCCCGAGGGGGCTCAAAGGGAAGGTGGACGGATGGGCAGCTATGTACTGGGTTTCCAGGAGATCGACCAGACGCAGGTCTCGGTCGCTGGCGGCAAGGGCGCGCACCTAGGGGAGCTTTCGCGGATCGAAGGCATCCGCGTACCGGCTGGCTTCTGTGTGACCACGGATGCCTTCCGGCGGATCATGGCCGAAGCGCCGGCGATCGACGATCGGCTTGATCGGCTGTCGCGCCTGAACCCGGATGACCGGGAGGCGATCCGCACACTCAGCGCGGAGATCCGGCGGACCCTCGAAGGGATAGCCATCCCCGACGATCTTGCGGCGGCGATCACACGCTCGCTCGCCCGGCTCGGCGAGCGAGCCGCCTACGCGGTGCGGTCGAGTGCGACGGCAGAGGACCTGCCGACGGCCTCCTTCGCTGGCCAGCAGGACACGTACCTGAACGTCGTGGGGCCGGCGGCGATCCTCGAGCACATCAGCCGGTGCTGGGCATCGCTTTTCACTGAGCGGGCCGTGACCTACCGCAGGCGAAACGGATTCGACCACCGGAAGGTCCGCATGGCCGTGGTCGTGCAGCAAATGGTCTTCCCGGATGCCGCAGGCGTCCTGTTCACGGCCGACCCTATCACGTCAAACCGGAAGGTCGCCTCCGTGGAGGCCACCTTCGGCCTCGGCGAGGCCCTGGTCTCCGGCCTGGTGAACGCGGACATGTACAAGGTGCGGGACGGGGAGGTGGTCGCCAAGGCGGTCGCCACCAAGCAGCTTGCCATCCGCGCCTCGCCGGCAGGCGGGACGCAGGAAGAAGCGATCGACCCGGAGCGGCAGGAGCAGCCAGCGCTGACGGATGCGCAGGTCCTTCGGCTCGCCCAGCTGGGAAGGCGGATCGAAGCGCACTTCGGTCACCCCCAGGACATCGAATGGTGCCTGGTCGATGATGAATTCCAGATCGTCCAGAGCCGGCCGATCACCACTCTGTTCCCCATCCCCGCGACCGGAGACCAAGGGAATCACGTCTATATCTCAGTCGGTCATCAGCAGATGATGACCGACCCTATGAAACCCCTGGGGCTCTCCCTCTGGCAGCTGACGACCCCCCGGCCGATGTACGTGGCCGGCGGGAGGCTGTTCGTCGACGTCGTCCTGGACCTGGCGTCGCCGACGAGCCGCGCCCGCCTCCTGGAGATGGCGGGGAAATCCGATCCGCTGATCGGGGACGCACTGCAGAGCATCCTCGAACGCGGCGACTTCGTCCCGTCACTCCCGGACGTGGCTCCCGGCGCGGCGCCGGCAGGCCGCGCGCAGGCCCCGATCGAGACCGATCCGGCCATCGTCACCGACCTGATCGAACGTAACCAGGAATCCATCGCCGCCTTGAAACGCGACATCCGGACGAAGTCCGGATCGGCGCTGTTCGAATTCATCCTGGCGGACATCAAGGAGCTGAAGCGCATCCTGTTCGATCCGCGAAGCCACCAGGTTTTTATGGGGGCGATGGAGGCCACCTGGTGGCTCAACGAGAAGCTGCAAGCGTGGCTGGGCGAGAAGAACGCGGCCGACACGCTTACGCAGTCCGTCCCCCACAACGTCACGTCGGAGATGGGACTGGCGCTCCTGGACGTCGCGGACGTGATCCGCCCGCATCCGGAGGTGGTGGCTTTTCTGCAACACGTCGAGGACGACGGTTTCCTGAACGAGCTGCCAAAACTTGCGGGCGGGCGGGAAGCGCGGGACGCCATCGGGGCCTTCCTCGACAAGTACGGCATGCGCTGCGCCGGCGAGATCGACATCACGAGGCCGCGTTGGAGCGAACGCCCGACGACGCTCTTACCCCTGATCCTCGGCAACATCAAGAACTTCGAGCCGGGCGCCGGCAAGCGGCGCTTCGAGCAAGGGCGGCAGGAGGCGTGGGCGAAGGAGCAGGAGCTCCTGGAGCGCTTGCGGGCCCTGCCGGACGGAGAGCAGAAAGCCGAAGAGGCCAAGCGGATGATCGACCGTGTCCGGACCTTCATCGGGTACCGGGAGTATCCAAAGTACGGCATGGTCAGCCGCTACTTCGTTTACAAGCTGGCCTTGCTGGAAGAGGCCGGGCGCCTCGTGCAGGCCCATGTGCTTCGTGAGAAGGAGGACATCTTCTACCTCTCGTTCCAGGAGCTCCACGACGTCGTGCGCGCGAACCACGTGGATGATCAGCTCATCGCCCAGCGCAAGGACGCGTTCAGGTCGTATCAAGCGCTGACGCCGCCCCGGGTGCTCACGTCGGATGGCGAGGTCATCGCCGGGGCGTACCGACGCGATGACGTGCCGGCCGGAGCACTGGTCGGCTTGCCAGTTTCCGCCGGGACCATCGAAGGGCGGGCCCGTGTCATCCTGGACATGGCGGAGGCCGATCTCGAGCCGGGCGACATCCTAGTCACGGCCTACACGGACCCCAGCTGGACGCCCCTGTTCGTCGCGATCTCGGGCCTGGTGACGGAGGTCGGGGGCCTGATGACCCATGGCGCAGTAATCGCACGGGAGTACGGCTTGCCGGCCGTCGTGGGCGTGGAGCAAGCCACCCGGCTCATCCGAAATGGGCAGCGAATCCGCGTGCACGGAACGGACGGGTACGTCGAGATCCTGCCCTAGGAGATGGCGCTCAATTTAAGGTGGGAAGGGTTGCATCGCTTTCCCAGCGGTAACCGATTGCAGCCGATGGGAGAGGCGGTATGTTTCTGGCTTAGAGGTGACTTAGCCCGAGGCTAGCAACGTCGCATGGATCAGCCCGCGGCTACGACGGCTGGTAA
>DATNNA010000002.1:0-2596 GCA_035602075.1 Binatus sp. (SeqCode)
GCCGACTTGCCGACGGCGGCGGGCTCATCCGGTGCCGTCCGCGGGAGGGGCGGCGCCTCTTCCGGCTCCACGGCATCGCGCTCCCGATCTCGCGACATGTTGTCGGAAGTTTAGGCGCCCACCAATTGAGCGTCAAGCAAACTCCGGACAATCGGGCGGAGCCGCCGGAGCGCGCGGTCCAGCAGTCGCCGGTTTTCGGTCCCATTGAGCCAGCGACTCGCACCCGATGGATGGGGCAGCGGCACCAGAAGCGGGCGGACGCGACTGCGGCTGGAGACCTCGTGGCCGGAGAGGTCGAAGACCCGACCGACTAGCTCGTCGAGCGGGCGACCAGGCACGAAGCGCTCGTGCGCCAACCCACCAACCAGGATCAGCACCTCGGGCTTGATGAAAGCCAGCTGGCGATCGAGATGCGGCCGGCAGAGATCGACCTCGGCGCGGCTCGGACGTCGGTCTCCTCCGCCGGTACCTTTGCCGGGAAAGCACTTGGTGATCGACGTCATGTAGACCTGGCGCCGGACCTGCGCCTCCGACGAAAAGCCTGCACGGATCAGCCAGCCCATGAGAACGTTCCTCGACCTTCCCTGGAACGGCAGCCGGCGTATTGCCTCGACCGCTCCGGGTGCCTGGCCGATCAACATCATGCGGTTGTCGGCGTATCCGCTCAACACCGGGGCCGCCCGTGGCAGGTAGCCTGCCTCGACGCATCGGGTGCAGGCCCGGATCTCGCGGTGAATTCGGGCGAGGCTCGATGAAGCCGCCATAAAGCGGTAGTGTCCCAGAGTTGCAAGGAGCCCCGGACCGACCGCGTTTGAACCACCGTGCGAAGAGCCGTGCTCTCGTTGCTGATCGTGCTGGCGATATCTGGTTGCGGGACCACTCCTGCCGCTGCGCCCGCGAGCGCCCAGAAGAGCTACACCGCCCTGGTGATGGCGGATGCCCCGGCGGCCTACTGGCGGATGGACGAGACAACCGGCACGACGATGACCGACGGCACTAAAAATGGAAACAACGGCCGCTATGACGGCATCGTGATGCTCGGCCAGCCGGGACCTCTCGCCGCCGATGGCAGCACGTCGGTCGGACTCGATGGCGCAACTGCCGGCGTGACCGTGCCAAACTCGGCCAGCCTCCAGATGAACTGGGTCACGATCGAGCTCTGGATCAACAAGCGGGCCCACTCCGACTACGGGGTCTATGTCGCCAAGAACGTGGTGGGCGGGGGCGGCGCGAGCACCGGTTGGTTCGAGCTGTTGAACAACCACAACAACGGCCGGCTGGAGTTTCGCGTGACCGGAGACATTGATCCCGTCCTTGTCTCCGTGGCAACGCTGGAGTTGAACACCTGGTACTACGTGGTTGCGACCTACGACGGGGTCGTCGCCAAGCTCTACATCAACGGTAAGCTGGACAATTCCCTGCCGGCCGTGGTGTCACCCGCTCAGAATTCCGATCCGATCTCCATCGGCCGCCGGACCGATGGGTTCTTCACCAACGCGCTGCTCGCGGAGATTGCGATCTACCCCACCGCTCTCCCGGCGGAACGGATCGCGGCCCACTGGGGTGCCGCGTCAAACAAACCGTAACCTCGATCGAGATCCGCAACATTACGGTAGGCCTTGCAAGGCGCCACGGCGATCCCCGTTTGAATAGGTGTGAGGAGGGAGCTTCTTCTTTTAGCTGTCGCCTTCGTAATGTCCGCGTGCGGGAACGCGACGGCGGCGACGACGGCCGCGGCCAAGACCTATGACGCCACCGTTCTCGCGGACCATCCCGTGGCGTATTGGAAGATGGATGAAGCAGCGGGCAGCACCATGGCCGACGCCTCGGGCAATGCGAACAACGGTCGCTATGTCGGCGTTTACAGCCTCGGGCAGCCTGGCGCGATGAGTGGGGGCGCCGTTGCCTTCGACGGTCAGAGCGGCGCGGCCAGCGTCTTGAGCTCGATGAGCTTGCAGGTCAACACCGTGACGATCGAGGCCTGGATCAAGAAACGAACCGATACCGAATACGGGGTCTACGTCGCCAAGAACTTCGAACCGGGCGGCGGCGCCGGCAGCAGCTGGTTCGAGTTGTTGAACAGCCATCACAATGGCCGGCTGGAATTTCGGGTGACCTCGGACGGTGCGCCCGCCGTCCTATCGAACACCACGCTGGCGCTCAACACCTGGTACTACGTGGTCGCGACCTACGACGGCGCCGTCGCCAAGTTGTATGTCAACGGCAAGCTCGACGGCACGCTCAAGGTGACCGCGGTGCCCAAGCAGACGTCCGATCCGCTCTTTATCGGCCGGCGAATGGACGGGCTCTTCAATGATGCCGCGGTCGCTGAGGTCGCGATCTATTCGGCCGCGCTACCGGCAGAGCGAATCACTGCCCACTGGCAGGCTTCGGGCTCGCACTAAGTCGACGCTCAGGAATCGAGGATCGTTTTCAGGGTCTGCGCGGCCTTGTCAGCGTCACGCTCGTTCATCTTCTCAACGACCGCCTTGTCGGCGATCTTGGCGAGAACGCCCTGCGGCACCTCGTAGGCAACATCCGCGGTGACCCGGCTGCCACCGTCGGCCGGCTCCACGCTGTAGCTGAAGGTGCTCTC
>DATNNA010000003.1:0-2431 GCA_035602075.1 Binatus sp. (SeqCode)
GACAGCATCATTGCCATCGGGTTGATTCGGTTGGTCCCGGCGTACTTCGGGGCGCTGCCGTGAGTCGCCTCGAAGAGCGCGATCTCGTCTCCCAGGTTGGCGCCGGGCGCCAGGCCGAGCCCGCCGACCAGCCCCGCCGCCAGGTCGGAAAGAATGTCGCCGTAGAGGTTGGGCAGGACGATGACGTCGTATTCCTTCGGGTTCTGGACCAGCTGCATCGACATGTTGTCGACGATGCGGTCATTGAACTGGATGTCCGGATGCTCTTTGGCGATCTCCTGGGCCACTTGCAGGAAGAGGCCGTCCGTGAATTTCATGATGTTGGCCTTGTGCACGGCGGTCACCTTCCGCCGCCCATGGCTGCGCGCGTAATTGAAGGCAAAGTTGACGATCCGCGCACTCGCGGTTACCGAAATCGGCTTGATGCTAAGCCCTGAGTCCGGCCGAATCGCCTTACCGGTGGCGGCACTGATCTCCTTGATCATCCGTTCGGTTTCCGGCTTCCCTTCCTGGAACTCGATACCGGCGTAGATGTCCTCGGTGTTCTCGCGCACGATGATCAGGTCGATGTTGTCGTAGCGGGAGCGGACGCCCGGATAGCTCTTGCAAGGCCGGACCAGCGCGTAGAGGTCTAGCTCCTTGCGCAGCGCGACGTTCACCGATCGGATCCCCTTCCCGATCGGCGTCGTCAGCGGCCCTTTGATCGCCACTTTATTCCGCCGGATCGACGCGAGGACGTGCTCCGGCATCGGGGTGCCGTACTGCTCCATCACGCCGAGGCCGGCGTTCTGGACATCCCATTCGAACTGCACGCCGGTTGCTTCCAGCACTCGCCGGGTGGCTCCACTGACTTCCGGACCGACCCCATCACCGGGGATCAAGGTCACGCGATGCACGGCCAAAGCAGACCCATGCTACCAGCGACCCCGTTGATATCCTTCTATATGTGGCGCAAGCCGGACTGCGGAGCAGCCCCTTCGAAACCCGGGCGCAGAGTCCGCTGGCGCAAGCCAACTACCAACTCTGGATCGAGCATGCACGGGCCGAAAACCGCCGCGAGCTGGAACGGCTGGTCGCCACACTGCATGAGGACTGTGAGTATGAGGTCGTACCGCTTGGGCGTCGCTGGCGCGGCAAGGACGAGGTCCGCGAGTTCTACCGCGGCCTCTGGCGCGGGATCCCCAACGTGAAGCTGACGCTGCTGAACCGTGTGGACGCCGACGATTGCGTCGTCGAAGAGTCCGAAGTCTACGGCCGGATGGAAGGGCCGCTGTTCGGCGTCGAGCCGAGTGGGCAGGAGCTCCGCTATCGCGTCGTCATCTTCTTCCCCGTCCGGGATGGGCTCTTCACCGGCGAGCGCGTCTATTTCGACCTGGCCGACTTCGCTCGCCAGGTACCGGCGGCCAGGGCGCTGCTCGATAGGCGGCCAATCTGAGCACAATGAAGGTTGGCGTTCCGAAGGAAAGCCTTGCCGGTGAGCGTCGCGTCGCTATCGTGCCGGAAACGGCCCGCGGCTTGGTGAAGGGCGGCATCCAGGTCCTGGTCGAGGCCGGCGCCGGAGCGTCAGCGTTCTTCAGCGACGCCGCCTACATCGACGCCGGCGCCAATGTGACCGACGCGGCGACAGCCTTCGCCGGCGACGCGGTCCTCAAAGTCCAGCCACCCACCCCTGACGAAGTTGACCAGCTGCGCGAAGGAGCCGTGCTGATCAGCTTCTTGCAGCCAGCCACCAGCGCCGACGTGGTTGCCGCCCTGGCGAAACGGAAAGTCAGCGCCTTCAGCCTCGACCTCGTGCCGCGCATCAGCCGGGCGCAGAGTATGGACGCGCTCTCCTCGCAGGCCGGCATCGCCGGCTACAAGGCGGTCCTGCTGGCCGCCAATCACCTCCCGAAGTTCTTTCCCTTGCTCATGACCGCCGCTGGCACGGTGGCCCCCGCCCGCGTGCTGGTGATGGGGGCCGGCGTCGCCGGACTGCAGGCGATCGCCACCGCTCGACGCCTGGGCGCGGTGGTGGAAGCCTACGACGTCCGGCCAGCGGTGAAAGACGAGGTGCACAGCCTGGGCGCGACGTTCCTGGAACTGCCGCTCGAGGCGCAGGAGGGCGCAGGCGGCTACGCGCGCGAGCAGTCCGAGGATTTCCTCCGCCGGCAGCGCGAGTTGCTCGGTGACCGGGTCGCCGCTTCCGACGTGGTGATCGCGACCGCCGCCATCCCGGGCCGCAAGGCGCCTATCCTCGTCACCGCGGACATGGTTCGCCGCATGCGCGCCGGCTCGGTGATCGTCGATCTCGCGGCCGAAACCGGTGGCAACTGCGAACTGACTGAGGCCGGCAAGATCATCCAGGTCGGCGGCGTCACGATCGACGGCACTCGGAACCTGCCAAGCACCATGCCGGTCCACGCCAGCCAGCTCTATAGCAAGAACGTCTCGA
>DATNNA010000004.1:0-3258 GCA_035602075.1 Binatus sp. (SeqCode)
CGCGTGGCGGTCGCGCGAGGGCACCATGCCGCGGCGCCGGCTGACGGCGCTCGCCGCGGCGATCGGCGCGGGCTTCGTGCTGGCGTTCATCAACCCGTTCGGCATCCAGACCATCCTCTTTTCTCTTGGCACTCTCACCTCGCCCCTGATCCAGAACAACATCCAGGAATGGGCCTCGCCGGACTTCCACTCACTCCCGGGGATGCTCGTCGAAGGGATCATCTTTCTCCTACTCGCCGGGCTGGCGACGGGTCGTGTGCGGGCGCGCACCAGCGAGTGGCTGCTCGCCTTCGCCCTCCTCTATCTCGCGCTCGCCTCGCAGCGACACGTGCCGCTGTTCGTCCTCGCCGCCGCGCCGCTCATGGGACGCTCCGCGCAGGCGTTGCTCAGCCTCGCCTCGAACCTGCTCCCGCCGGCCGATCGGCGTCCGGCCGCCCAGGCGGCCCTGCGCTGGAAGCCGGCTCAACCAATGGGCCACACGCTCACCCTGGGGGCGATAAACCTCGCGCTTCTGATCGTCGTTGGCGCCGGCATGATCGCGTACCGGGCGGTGCCCAACCTGCAGCCGGCCGCCGAGGCTGCCGCAATCAAGGCGGTACTGCCGGTGCAGGCGGCCGACGCGCTGCAGCGGACCGGCCGGCCCGTGCGGGTCTTCAACTATTACGACTACGGCGGCTACCTGGTCTGGCGCCTCTATCCAGATGGCGGCCGGGTCTTTATCGACGGTCGGGTGGAGGTCTACGGCTCAGAGGTCTTCAGCCGCTACCTCCGCGTGAGCTACCTGGCCACCGGCTGGCAGGACGTGATCGCCGAGGCCCACCCGGACGCGATCGTGCTTCCCAGCGCGCATCCGCTGACCGGCATCCTTGGGCAGGACTCGGCGTGGAGCGTTCTGAGCCGCGACGAGGTGACCACCGTGTTCATCCGAGTAGGCTTCGCTCCATGAACCCGGTCGCCCCAACGGTGGAAATCAGCGCGGTGATGCCGGCCTACAACGAGGAAGCCAACCTGGAAGAGTCGGTGGGGCGGATGGCGCGCTCGCTCGCGGCCTTCACCCGCGGATTCGAGATCATCGTCGTGGATGACGGCAGCCAGGACGGCACCGCCGCGGTCCTGGAACGGCTCAAGGGGGTGCACCCGAATCTGCGCGTCATCCGTCACCCCGCCAATCGGGGCTACGGTGCCGCGCTTCGGTCGGGTTTCGACGCCGCGCGATTTAGCTGGATCTTCCTGATGGACGCCGACAACCAGTTCGACCCCGTCGAAGTCGAACAGCTCCTGGCGCGGGCGGCCGATGCCGACATCGTGGCCGGCTACCGGAAGCTCCGTCGCGACCCCCTGCTCCGGCGGCTCAATGCCTGGGCCTTCTTCACGATGGTCCGCCTCCTGTTCGGCCAGCTGGTGCGCGACGTCAATTGCGCCTTCAAGCTGATGCGGCGAGACCTGATCAGCCGAATGGCCCTCCACTCCGAAGGTGCCCTGATCAACACCGAGATGCTGGTGCTCGCCCGCCAGCTGCGCGCTCGGGTGGTCGAAGTCCCCGTCCATCACTACGCCAGAACGGCGGGCAAGCAGACCGGGGCGAACATCCGCGTCGTGATCCGCGCCTTTGCGGAGCTGCTGGCCTTCCGAGCGGAGATGCGGAAGGTGGAGCGCGCGGCATGACGCCCGAGATCTCGATCGTGATCCCGGCCTTCAACGAGGCGCTGCGGCTGCCGGCGACGCTCGATCGCATCGAGCGCCACCTTGCGACGATCGGCGTTCCCGCCGAAGTGATCGTGGTCGACGATGGCAGCCGTGACGCCACCGTGCGGGTCGTCCAGGAACGCGCCGCCCGCTGGCCCCAGCTCACGCTGGTCAAGGCGGAGCGCAACGGCGGTAAGGGTGGCGCCGTCCGCCTCGGGATGGCGGCCGCCCGCGGCCGCTACCGGA
This sequence comes from Binatus sp. (SeqCode), assembly GCA_035602075.1. GTDB lineage: Bacteria > Chloroflexota > Dormibacteria > CF-121 > CF-121 > CF-13. Next base: position 1,933 of record DATNNA010000004.1, read on the forward strand.
TCTTCAGCGACGCCGACCTCAGCGTCCCGATCGACGACTTGGAGAAGCTGCTCCGTCCGCTTCGCGCGGGCGCCGGCGTGGCGATCGCCTCGCGCGGACTCCGGGAGTCACAGGTGGAACTCCATCAGCCCTGGTATCGGGAAACGATGGGAAAGATCTTCAACCGGCTGGTGCGAATCTTCGTGCTGGGCGGTGTGAACGATACGCAGTGCGGCTTCAAGGCGTTCACCGCCGAGGTGGCGGACCGAGTCTTCCCCCAGCTACAGACGCGCGGCTTCGGCTTCGACGTCGAGGTGCTCTACCGGGCGCAGCAGGCCGGCTACAAGATCGTCGAAGTGCCGACCCGCTGGATCAACTCGCCGCAAAGCCGCGTCCATCCTATCCGGCACTCGACGATGATGTTCCTCGAGCTGCTCGCGATCCCGGGGCGCGTGCGCAAGCACCCGAGTCCTCTGGCAAAGGACGACCAGCGACGAGAGTCTGCCTGAGCTAAGGCTGGACGCGGTAGATGGTGACCGTCCCGTCCTGGTGGACGCGCTGGAGGAAGGGTTGGTCGTTCGGTCGGTAGCCGGTCAACACCTCGTCGGGTCCCCAGTAGAGCAGCGTGATGCCGTTCTCATGAAGGAAGGCGCGAACCGTCGCCTCCGGGTCGCCCGGCTTCAAGACCGCGCCGACGTTGCGGATCTTCTGGAAGTAATCGAGGGTCTCGCTGTAGTGGCCGACGTAGACCTGCGTGCCGGCCCAGGCGGGAAGGAGCTGGCCCGCCCCTGGTGAGGACAGGACCCGGTCGCTTTGCTGGTGGTGCGCCGACAGCCACTGCATGGCGTTCCAGGCATCGCCACCGATGTAGGCTTCCGCGAACGCCCCCGACGCGAATCGCAATGCGATCGCCAGCACCAGCGCCGATGAGATACAGCAGGCCGTGACAAGGATGGCCTCGATACGACGGGCACGAGCGCGACGCAGGCGGGAGGTCAGCGCCTTGATGCCGATGGCGGCCAGGATCCCGACCGGCACGTAGAGCGCATCGAGGAGCCGGCGCTGGATGTTCGCGAGGTTGGGCAGGTAGAGCAGCGCGATCACGAGCGGTGGCCAGATGAGCAGCAGCGCCAGGCCACGATCGCGACGCCGCCAGGCGATCACCATCCCGAGAATGGCGGCCAGCAGCGGCAAACCCAGGCTGATCGCGAGGCTGACCGGGCCCGGGGCCTGGTGCCGCCATTGGCGGGCCCACTCGGCGATCGTCGGATCGCGGAAGAGGATCCAGGCGTTGTACGCCAGCAGCGGAATGGTGGCGAGGAACGGCAGCGCCTGAAACGCCACCGA
>DATNNA010000005.1:0-6783 GCA_035602075.1 Binatus sp. (SeqCode)
TAGGGGTTGTCCTCCGGCGTGATGTCGGTGCTCCACACCCGATAGCCCTTCTCCAACCGCATCGAGTCGATGGCGCGATAGCCGCCCGCGACCATCCCGAAGGGTGTGCCAGCCTGCCAGAGTGTGTCCCAGAGCTCGAGCCCGCGCTCGATGGGACAGTAGAGCTCCCAGCCAAGCTCGCCGACGTAAGTCACGCGCAGCGCGAGGCAGGGGACGGCGCCGACCTTGATCCGCCGTGCCGTCAGGTACGGAAAAGCGTCGTTCGAGAGATCGGCATCGGTGAGCGGCTGCAGGATGTCCCGCGCTCGCGGTCCCCACAGCCCAAGACAGGCACGGGCGGCGCCCACGTCGTCGAGCGTGACCGAGCCGTCCAGCGGATCGTGCTTGCGCATCCATCCGAGGTCATGGTTGCCGAAGGCGGTCCCGGTGACGATGAAAAAGCGATCCTTGTCGATCCGCGTCACCGTGAAGTCGCACTCGATCCCGCCGCGCTGGTTCAGCATCTGCGTGTAGGTGACGCTGCCGATGGGATGATCCATCTCGTTGTCGCAGAGTCGCTGCAGGAAGGCGAGCGCTCCGGGCCCGCTGACTTCGATTTTGGCGAACGACGTCTCGTCGAAGAGGCCGGCGCGCTCGCGCGTGGCACGATGCTCGGCGGTGATGGCCGGCGACCAGTGATGACCGGCCCAGCCAGCGGGACGGCCCCCACCCTGACCCTCCCCCGCAAGCGGGGGAGGGAATTGGGCCGCATGACCCTCCGCCGCAAGCGGGGGAGGGAATGCGACCCCGTTCGGCTCGAACCAGTTGGGTCGCTCCCACCCCGATTTCTCGCCGAATGAGGCGCCGAGCTCGGTCAAGCGCGGATAGGTGGGCGAGAGGCGAAGCGGTCGTCCGGCCTGGCGCTCCTCGTTCGGATAGTGAATATCGTAGTAAGTCGAGTAGACCTCGACGGTGCGGGCCAGGGTGTAGTCCCGGTTGCGATAGGCATCGCCGAATCGCCGAAGGTCCATCTTCCAGAGATCGAGGCTGGGCTCGCCATCGACGATCCATTCCGCCATCGCCCGGCCCATGCCGCCCGCACCGGCGATGCCATGGGCGCAGAAGCCTGCTGCGACATACAACCCGCGAACGGTCGATTCGCCGAGAACGAATTCGTTGTCCGGCGTGAAGGCCTCGGGTCCATTGATCAGCTTGATGACATCGCCGTGCTCGAGCGCCGGGACTCGCTTGATGGCATTTTGGGAAAGCGGCTCGAAACGCGACCAGTCCTCGGGCAGCAGACGATTGTTGAAGTCGGGAGCGATGCCGTCGAGACCCCATGGTGCGGGATTGCGTTCGTAGCCGCCCATCACCAGACCACTCGCATCGCGGCGGAAGTAGACGAGCAGGTCGGGGTCGCGCATCGTCGGCAGATCGTCGGGGATCTCGTCTTTGATCCGCGCCAGCAGGTACTGGTGCGCCATCGGGATGATCGGCAGCGTCAGCCCGGCCATGGCGCCGATCTCGGGCGCGTAGATCCCGCCGGCGTTGACGACGACCTCGGCCTCGATCGCGCCCTGCTCCGTGTCGACGCCATGCACCGCGCCGCGAGTCACCTGGATTCCGCTCACGCGCACGCCCTCGCAGATCCGGGCTCCACCACGCCGCGCTCCTTCCGCCAGCGCCAGCGTCAGTCCGCTGGGATCCAGGTAGCCGTCGGTGGGGAGGAAGGCCGCGCCCATCACGCCGTCCCGCGTCATCACCGGGAAGCGCCGGTGCGCCTCGCCGGCGCTGACGAGATCGAGCGGCAGGCCGAAGCTCGTAGCCCATCCGGCCTGGCGCTCCAACTCCTCCATCCGCTCGCGGGATGACGCAAGCCGCAGGCTGCCCACCGGGCGCCAACCGACATCGATACCGGTCTCATCCTTGAGCCGCGCGTAGAGCGCGACGCTGTCCATCATCAAGCGGGTGAGGGGCATGGTGGAGCGGAGCTGACCGACAAGACCCGCCGAGTGGAAGGTCGAGCCGCTGGTCAGCTGGGCGCGTTCGAGCAGGACGACGTCACGCCAGCCGTGCTGGACCAGGTGATACGCGATGCTGGTGCCGCCGACGCCTCCACCGATGATCACCACCCGAGCGCGGTCGGGCAGCGTCACGTGGCGGCCCGCTCCAGCCAATCGCGAAAGCGCGCATCCGCGGCGCCGGCGAGCAGGCGATCGAAGTGTTTTCCGGCGTAGGCCGGGAAGTCGAAGTCGAGCTCGGAGATCGCCTGCTGCAGGACGCCCCACATCGCCTCGCGATAGTCGGACATCAGACGCATCAGCCGGAGCCGAGCATGCTGAGCGCTGGCGACCCGGCCAAAGTAGGCCATCAGCAGCGTGGCTTCGTCGTCCTCCGTCAGTTGATGGTTGACCGCGAAATTCCCAAAGTCGAAGAAGCGGTCGCCCATCCCTGCGTACTCCCAATCGACGATCCGGATGGAGACTCCGTCGTCGATGAAGTTGGCGTTCAGTAAGTCGTTGTGGCAGAGCACCGGCGCCTGTGGGGAAAGGGCGCGTTCGATGATGACCGCGATCGCCTGGGCGCGCTCGTGCGCCGCGGGCAGGTGCCCGCCGTGCCGCGTGGCCAACAGCGCGTAGGCCTCGACGACGCGGAAGGGCGAGAACACGCTGGCGATCGAGCCCGACTGATGAATCCGTCGCATCGACTGCGCGATTCGCTCCAACATGACCGGCTCGTGGATCGCGTGGTCGCGGACCGGTTGTCCTTCGATGAAGCGGGTCACCAGCACGCCCTCCGGCTCGATGAAGGCGATCACCTCGGGGCCGATGCCGGCGGCGGCGGCGAGTCGGCTGGCCTCACGCTCGACGCGCCGGTCGATGCCCAGCAGGCTGCCGCTTTGCGCCGGGATCCGGACGACGAACACCTCGTCGTCGACGGCCACCCGGTAATTCCGGTTCGTGATACCGCCCGTGAGCGGCTCGGTCGTCCGCGGCCGGCCGAGCCAGCCCGGCACCCGATCCAGCATCGAGGCGCTCAGCAGCTCCACCTCCATCGGTGCATAGCGTAGCGCCGCTGATAGGCTGGCAGGCATCGCTCCGCCATCACCGGCCCGCCGTTACCGTCAGGTCAGCCAGGTGCTCGCCCGGCACGGTCTCGGCTTCTTCATCAGCATCACGGGTCTCGAGCGTTTCGTTCGGTTCCAGCGCATCTTCAACCGCAACTACGAGCAGCCGCTATCGCGGCCCGAGTACGTCCGGCGCGCCCTCGAAGAACTGGGCCCGACCTTCATCAAGCTCGGTCAGATCCTCTCGACGCGGGCCGACCTCCTGCCGCCGGCCTACCAGGTCGAGCTGGCCAAGTTACAAGACGCGGCGCCTCCGCTCAAGACGGAGGTGGTGACGGCCATCATCGCGTCGGAGTTGGGCGGGCCAGTGGATACCGTCTTCTCCAGCTTCTCCAACGTTCCGCTGGCGTGCGCGTCGATTGGTCAGGTCCATGCCGCCACGCTCACCGACGGCACCCGCGTGGTCGTCAAAGTGCAGCGCCCTGGGGTCGTCGAACAGATCGAGCAGGACCTCCAGATCCTCCGCAACCTGGCGGCGACAGCCAGCCGGCGCTGGCCCGCGGCCGAGGAGTACGACGTCGTCGGCCTGGTGCACGAGTTCGCGCAAACGCTGCGGGCCGAGACCGATTACATCCAGGAGGGCCGCAATGCGGAGCGTTTCGCGGAGAACTTCGTGGGCGACGACTCCGTCTATTTCCCATGCGTGTTCTGGGAGCAGACGACGAGCCGGGTGTTGACCCTGGAGCGGGTCGACGGCGTCAAGGTGGACGACCTTGCCGCCCTGGACGCCGCCGGCATCGATCGGACGAAGGTGGCGAAGAATGGGGCGCGGATGGTGCTGAAGATGGTGTTCCGCGACCGCTTCTTTCACGCGGACCCGCATCCTGGCAACTTCTTCATCCAACCCGGCGGCCGGATCGGCGTGGTCGACTTCGGCATGGTCGGCACGATGGGACCTCGGACCCAGGAGCAGCTGGTGTGGGCGCTGCTGGCGTACACGAGTGAGGATCCGGATCGCCAGGTGGATGCGATGTACGAACTCGGGGTCGCCGGTCGTCATATCGACCGGGCGGCGCTCAAACGCGACGTCGAGCATCTCCGAGCCCGCTATTACGGCCGGCCGGTCGGCGAGATCGCCATTGGGCCCGTGGTCAACGACGTCCTCGGCGTGGTCCGCCGGCACCGACTCCACCTTCCGGCGGGCTACGCACTGCTGCTCAAGACCGTGCTGATGCACGAGAACCTGGTGACGCGTCTCGATCCGAGCTTCGAGTTCAACTCCGTGCTCGGACCGTACGCCCGCGGCATGATCGTGCGGCATTTCTCGCCGCTCGGCTGGGGCAAGGCGGTCGGCCAGGCTGGGGTCGACCTCGCCCGGCTGGGGATCGAGCTACCCCAGCAGGTGCGCCGGCTGCTGAGCTCGTTGCAGCGCGGCGATGTCGAGCTGGCGATCCGGCCCACCGGGTTCGAGCCATTGCTCCGCCGGCTGGAGCGGATTGCGAATCGCCTGGTCCTGGGCATCGTCACCGCGGCCTTCGTGGTCGCGCTCGCGGTCCTCCTCTCCGCCTACCACGTGCGCAGCGACCCCCAGACCGCCGCCATCTTGCTCGGAGGCTTCGTCCTGGCGAGCATTCTGGGCGTGTATGTCGCCTGGAGCATCCTGCGCTCGGGGCGGTCTTAGCTAGAAGAGCGGACGAAACGGCTGATTGCCGACCGGCACCGACTGAGCCGCGCCGTTGGCATCGACGATGACGAGCGTCCCAACCAGATTGCGATCGGCCGTCGCTACCGCGAGTTTGCTGCCGTCCGGCTGGGCGATCACGCTGACCTGGACCGGCGAAGGGCAACCGCATCGGTTCCACACCACCTGACGGTTTTGCCAGCGGATGACCTCGGCGCCGGTAAGGCCGCTGTTGCCAGGGATGCCGCCGGCGACGAGGGAGCCATCCCAGGAGAATCCCTGGACCGTGATGCCGGTGACCTGTCCCACCACGTTGCCAGCGGGCAGTTCGCGGATCAACGTTGCCGAGGCGCCGCCGTACTGCTCGGCGACGTAATGGCCGTCGTGGCTGGCTGCGAAGTGGGTCGGTGGGTTGGGGTATTTCGTCTGGTAGATGACGCTTCCGTCGGTCAGGGAGATCATCGCCATGCTCCAGAGGAATCCGTTGGACGCGCCGACCACCACGGCGCGACCGGCCAGGTCGCTGCAGGCCGCCAGCGCAACTTCTTGGACCGGCTTGCCTGCCACGTCCTGGAGCGCGATGGGCCCGACGGTGCGTACGCCGCCGTCCAGCGCCATGATCACGAGGTTACGGGGCGCCGAGCCAGTCTGGTATGTGATTCCGCAAAACTGCCGGCCGTCGTCGGCCCACATCGACGGGGAATAGCTGGCAATGGTTCCGGCCCGATTGCCGTCGGCATCGTAGATGTCGGTGCTCGGCGTCATCGAGTTATAGATCCGCCGGCCGTCCGGCGATTGGACCGTGCCTGCGCGATTCAGAGTCTTGACCTGTTTGCCGTTCCAGTCAATCCCATTGAAGGCGATGGTCCCCGGAACACGGCTGCCGCTGTACCAGATGAGATCTGGCGTTGCCGGCGGTGACGGTGAGGGCGTGACGGAGATCCCGGGTGTGGGGGTCACGGAGACGACGGGCTTTGGCGTGACCGCGTGAAGCGATCCCGTGCGAAATGACCAACGCACTTTGATCGGCTCGTGCCCGCCATTTTGGGTCGAATCGTTCTGCTTGTGCTGACCCGTTTGCGTCACGTCTGGGCCGCCACTCGTCGGCGCGGAATCGTCTTGATCGAGTTGCGCATGGTAGAGGCTGCTGTCGCGCAGCCCGTGGTAGTCGATGACAAAGGTCGGGCCATCCCAGTGCGGGTTGTCCAACGTCACCCCGGCGGGCGGGTCGAGCTTGATGGTCGGGTCCTTCGCGGGGCGGCTCATGTATTCGGCGCGGATCTCGCCGCTCAGGGGAACGTTGGTGGCGCCATCCGGCGGGCTGACGGCACGGATATGTGCGGCCGCCATGGTGGACGCCAGGCTGCCCTGCTGGGCGCGGAGGATCATGACAAAGCCGCCCACCGCCAGCGCGAAGACCAGCACCAGGACCGCTCCCGTGAGCTGTTTGGCCCAGTTTTTCATCCGCCCGAATAACGGCGGACTCCTAGAAAAGGTGCGTCAGGCGGTGCCGGAGAAGCTTGGCGCCGCCTGGGTCCTCGTACGGCGGCAGCAGCCCCCGCATTCGGGCTTCAGCAAGGGCGACCATCGAGTCGACGGTCTGTCCGGTGCTCTCGATCGGTGGGCCGATGATCAGCCGAATCGTCTTGCGTAGCCAGAGATCCTGCGTGCCGGAAAGCGCCACGGGCACGACCGGCACGTGGTTGTCGACGGCGAAATGCGCAAACCCTCTCTTGAAGGGCATGACCTCGCCCTCGGCCAGACCGTAGTGGCCTTCGGGGTAAATCGCGACCACGCCGCCGCGCTGCAGGCATCGATTGGCGTGTTCGAAGAGCACCAGGTCCGGGCTGGCCTGGCGATTGACCGGGATGTAGCCGCCGACGCTCTTGACGAGCGCCCATTGGACTTTGCGGGTCACGAGCATGGTGGTGTCACCCAGGAAATGGACGCGGGGTTCGGCCGGGAAGGTGGCGAGGATGGCGAAAGAATCCAGCCAGTTGAGATGGTTGGCGATCAGCACGTAGGGGCGACCAGTCGGAATCCGTTCGCGGCCCTC
>DATNNA010000006.1:0-14632 GCA_035602075.1 Binatus sp. (SeqCode)
GCGCTGCTCGGCGGCCGGCCATGGATCTCGGCGCTGACCGCCATGGCCTTTACGGCTGCAACCTACGTCTGGCCCTTCGGCGAACGGGTGCGGCGGGAAGTCCCCGAGGTTTTCGGGCTGAAGGAAACGTTTCAGCCTGCCGCGCTTTGGCACAACCAGGCCGTGGCGCTGGGGGTCACACTGGTGGCCGCGCTCGTCGCGGCTGCGACGGCGGATCTCGTTCGGCGCGGAGCCATCGGGCTAGGGACGGCGGCATGGCGGATGGCGCGCTCGCGCCGCCCGCATGCCGAGTCACTGCTTGCGCTCGCGGCGGCGATGGCCATCGGCCTGACCGCCCTGACCGGATTGGTGCTGGCCGCGGGCGTCGATCCGGTGCTTCGCTACGGCCCGGACCATGGCGTCTACCTCCCTGTCGTGGTGTCCGCGCAGCCGGCCCCCAGCGACCCCGGCCAGCCGGGTGCTTCGCCGGAACCGATCCCGTCGCACGGCCAGCTGCTGGAGAAGGTCTATTCCAGCCGGGCCATGGGCGAAGACCGACATTTCCTGATTTACCTTCCTCCGACCTACGGGTTGAAGGCGGCGGCCCGGCGTCGCTACCCGGTGCTTTACCTGCTGCACGGCGACCCTGGTGGTCCCTCCGAATGGGTCGCATTCGGCGCTCCCAACCTTCTCGATAGCGGTGAAGCGGCCGGCGTGATCCCGCAAACCATCCTCGTGCTGCCAGACGGCAACGGGCATGTGACCGCCGCGACGCAGTGGGCCGACCGATTCGACGGCAGAGACCGCATCGAGGATGCCCTCGTGGAACTGGTCGATGAGGTCGACATCGACTACCGAACGATCCCCGATCCCGCCCACCGCCTGATCGGCGGACTGTCCTCAGGCGCCTTTGGGGCCGCCAACATTGCCGCCCGCCATCCCAGCACGTTCGGCACCGCCATGAGCTTCTCCGGGTACTTCGTGGCAACGGGTCCCGTCTTCGGCGGTATCGCCAGCTACATCCGCTCCAACAGTCCCTACTACATCGTGCAGGATCAGGTCGCCGCGAGGAGCGTGCACTACATCCTCGTGGTGGGCAACCGGGACCCGTATTACCTCAAGACGAACCGGGCGTTTGCCGACCTGCTCATCCAGCTCGGTGTCTCTCACGACCTCAACGTCCTGGCCGGCGGCCACTCTGCCGACATCTGGCAGGCCGGCTTGGCCTTCGGCATGAGCCGCATGGGGCAAATCGTCTCGGGTCCGGTTCAGCCAAGCCAGGCCGGCCGCCGCATCCTCTACTAGCGTCACACGGCAACGGACGCGCCGATGCTGAGCCGTCACCCCTCGCGGAACACCTTGTCGCGCGCGCCGGCCGGCCGTGCCTCGTCCTCTGTATTGGATGAGTGCCAGGATGATCCGCGCAGGCGCAATGGTCCGCGTAACACTGCGATTGCTGTTGACGTCTGCCGCCCTGGGCACCACCAGCCTGGCTCTCAAGGCCTGGATCGATGCCCCCCATGCCTGGCAGCCGGCCGGACTCGCGGTCGCCAGGGTCGTCGGCCCGCTCATCCTGGTGCTTCTCGTCGTGACGGTTCCGGCAGGGCTGCGACTGATCGACAGTCCGAAGCGCGCCATGCGTGACGTCCTGTTTGTCATCTCCGGCATCGGGATTGCCCTGGCGATCGCCGCCGGCAGCGCCGAGTTGATGATGCTCTCGACCATCACGCTGATCACCCTCATGCTCGCCGGCCGGCTGTGGTCACAGTTGAGCGACCGGCGGGCGACGGCGCAAGGATGGACGTTGCTCGGGGCTGCCGGGATCGCGGTGCTGGCGCTGCTGTTCTTCGACCATCCGCGTGGAGTCTTCCTGATCTTCTTTGGTGTCCTGCTCATCGCAGCCGCCGGCGCGGCGGCGTGGGGTCTCATCCTCGTGGTGCGCAACGCGCCTCTGCCCCTCGAGTCCGACCGTGGCCCGTTGCGCGCCGTGTACCACGAACACGCGGTGGCTGGGGTCACCCCGTTCGCACTGATGAACGACAAGTGCTGGTTCTGGAGCGGCGACCGGAAGGCCTTCCTTGCCTACGGCCTGCGAGCCGGCGTGGCGGTCGTGCTCGGTCCCGGGGTCGGACCGGCGGCATCCGTGGACGCGCTCTACCGCGAGTTTCGGGGGGCCTGCCAGAGCCGCGGCTGGAAGATCGGCTTTTACCAGGTTTCGGACGCAGTCGCCCAGAGCCTTGGCTGGGGCGTGCGGCGCCAGATCGGCAGTGAGGCGGTCGTCGACCTCACGGGTCTAACCCTCGACGGCCCAACCATGGCCAAGCTTCGCCACGAAGTCAGCCGCGGCCAGCGCAATGGCGTCACCGTTCGCATGATCGCCCGGTCGGACATCACGTCCCCGATCCGCGAAGCCATGGGTGCGCTCGCGGCCTCCTGGCTCGGCCGTCACGCACTGGGCGAGATGACGTTCTCGGTGGGGTGTCGCGCCGATCTGCCCGATGCTCCCACCACGATCGGCCTGGCCTACGACAAGGACGGCGTGCTGGTCGCCTACTGCAGCTGGCTCTCTATGCCGGGCAGCCGCGGCGTGGTACTGGACGAGATCCGTCGCACCGCAAAGACCCCCGGCGGTGCGATGGACCTCCTCCTGTTCACCTGCATGAAGGCGTTTGCTCTGGAGGCGAGTTTCGCGAGTCTCGGCCTGGCCCCGGTCGCGGCCGACCCCGCCGCCCGGCGCGCAGCGCTCGGTGAACGCGCGATGCATCGCCTGGGAATTGCGAGCGTCTCCGCCTCGTTGGTGTCGTTCAAGGCCAAGTTCCAGCCACGTTGGGAGCCGCGCTACATCGTGGCGGAGCGAGCTGCCGACTGGCCGGCCATCGTGGTGGCCACCCTGCTACTGCATTATCCCGACCTCGAACGGCGTATCCAGCGGGTCTTTCCGCCCGTCAGCCGGCGCCGCCAGGCCCGCCTGTCCGCCACCCTCACCGGCGCGCTGATCGTCGCCGGCATCTCGGGGATCCTGGTGGCCGGAGCCCAAAGCCGCGAAGGTCATCCCTTGTATCAGGCTCGCCTGGTGGCCGTGCAAATCGGCACGACGCTTCCCCGGACCGGGGCCAACGCACCCGAACCATCCGTCCGTACGCCCTACCGCCCGAAACGCGTCACCTACCACCGGCACGTGTGGTCGTCCGGGCTGATGAATCCGGTCGCAGCGCACCGGCCTCGCAGAAGGTAGCCCTAACAACGCAAAAGAGGCGGCCCCGGCTGGGGTCGCCTCTCTTGATTTATTTGGCGAATTCGATGATGCGGGTTTCGCGGATGACCGTCACCTTGATCTGGCCCGGATAGCTAAGCTCGCCTTCGATGCGCTTCGCGATGTCGCGGGCGAGGATCTGGGCGCGGCTGTCGTCGATGGTCTCGGGCTTGACGATAATGCGGATCTCCCGACCCGCCTGGATCGCGAACGACTTCTCGACGCCTTCGAATGAGTTGGCGATGCTCTCCAGCTTTTCAAGCCGCTTGATGTAGGTCGTCAGCGTCTCCCGGCGAGCGCCGGGTCGCGCCGCCGAAACGGCATCGCAGGCCACCGTCAGAATGGCCTCCAGGCTGGTTGGCTCGACGTCCATGTGGTGGGCGGCCACCGCGTTGACCAGCGTTTCTGGTCTGCCGAGCCGTCTGAGGAGCTCTCCGCCGATGATGGCGTGCGAACCCTCGACCTCATGGTCGATCGCCTTGCCGATGTCGTGCAGGAGGCCGGCCTCGCGGGCGAGCGCCACGTCGGCGCCAATCTCCGCCGCGGCCATTGCGCAGAGGAAGGAGACCTCCTTGCTGTGGGTCAGGACATTTTGACCGTAGCTGGTCCGAAACGCCAGCGTCCCCAGCAGCTTGACCAGCTCGGGATGCAACCCGGTGACACCGGTCTCGAACATGGCTTGCTCGCCCTCTTCGCGAATCCGATTCTGGACGTCGTTGCGAGCCTTCGTCACCATCTCTTCGATGCGGGCCGGATGGATCCGGCCGTCGACGAGTAGATGATTGAGGGCCACCCGCGCCACCTCGCGGCGGACCGGGTCGAAGCCACTCAGGATGACGGCCTCCGGGGTGTCGTCGATGATCAGGTCGACCCCGGTCGCGTGTTCGAGGGCCCGAATGTTGCGGCCTTCCCGACCGATGATGCGGCCCTTCATCTCGTCGCTAGGGATTGCCACCACCGACACCGACGTTTCCGCGGTCTGCTCGGCGGCAACCCGCTGCATGGCGGTCACCAGGATGTTGCGAGCGCGCTTTTCGCTCTCCTCTTTGACGATCTCCTCGCCTTCGCGAATCTTTTGCGCGATCTCCTGGTTGAGTTCCTTTTCAAGGTTGGTGAGGATCGTCGTCCTCGCTTCGGCCCGCGTCATGCCCGAAATCCGCTCGAGCTCTTTGACTTGCTCGGCGAGAGCGTCGTTGACGCGTTCCCTGGTCCTCCCGATCTCCAACTCTTTCGCGGAAATCCCCTGTTCCTTCCGGTCGAGGTCTTCGAGCTTGCGATCGATCGACTCTTCTTTCTGCTGGACCCGGCGTTCCGAACGCTGGATCTCGGCACGTGCGTCGCGTACCTCCTGTTCCAGGCTCAGGCGGATGCGGTGGGCTTCCTCTTTGGCCTCGAGGACCATCTCCTTCATCTGGGTCTCGGCATCCGACAGCAGCTTTTCCCGTTCCGCGTTGGAGACGAGATCACGCTGACGGTTTTTGTTGCCAACCCAGAGGTAGGCGACGAGGGCTCCCACAAGCACACCCGCCACGACCCCAATGACCAGGAGTAATGGAATGGGCATAGTTACACCTCGCTTATGGACTTGTGAAAGTTCTTCGCACCGCGTGTGAACGCGGCGGGACTAGTCGTTACAGAGCGACAGAATCTTGACTATTTTAGTCGCGTTTGTGGGGACTGTCAAACCGCCCGGAGACCTCCCACTCGTCGCTCAGGAGGCGGCAGACCCGGTAGACCAGGCCGCTGCTGAAGCCGCGCCGGCTCAGGCGGGGACCGAGATAGGCAGCCAGAGCCTGGGCATCGGCCGGTCGCCGGTTGGCGAGCAGGGTCTTTCCGAGGGCGAGGGCCTGCTCCGCCTCGACCTCGGCGTTGACGGCCTCCAGGGCTGGCGCCGCCGCCCAATCCTCGATCCCTTTGGCCCGCAGTTCCTGGGCGATGAGGGCATGCCCGCGACCCTTGGTCCGGCGTCGCACCAGGGACGCGGCGTATTCGTGGTCATTCAGGTACCCGTCCCCCTCGGCCCGGTCGAGCGCCGCGTCCACGGCGGCGTCGACGTAGCCCAGGCGGAGGAGGCGCTGACGCAACGCCGCCCGCGACTGCGGCTGACGCGCCAGCCGCTTGACCGCCTCGGTGTAGGCGACCTGGGCACTCTCCGGCTCGCGCGCGGTCGGCGTTGCGCGCCGGCCGCCGGCTCTCACGCCGGCTGGAGGATCTTCTCGGCCGCCTTACCCTTCAACTGCGCGATCAGCTCTTCGCCAAGCTTCGGATTTGCCTTGAGGAACCCGACCGTCTGTTCGCGGCCCTGGCCGAGTCGCTGGCCGTTGCAGGAGAACCAGGAGCCGGCCTTCTCCACCAGGGTGGCGTCGACCGCGGCGTCGAGCACGCTGCCCCAGTACGAGATCCCCTCGTTATAGAGGATGTCGAACTCGGCCGACCGGAAGGGCGGCGCCACCTTGTTCTTGACCACCTTGACCTTCACCCGGTTGCCGGTCACGTCCAGGCCGTTCTTGATCGAATCGACCTTGCGGATGTCGAGCCGGACCGAAGCGTAGAACTTCAGCGCCCGGCCGCCGGTCGTCACCTCGGGATTGCCGAACATGATGCCGACCTTCTCCCGCAGCTGGTTGATGAAGATCACCGAGGTGCTCGACTTGGAAATCGCGCCGGTCAACTTGCGCAGCGCCTGCGACATCAGGCGGGCCTGCAACGCGACGTGGCTGTCCCCCATCTCACCGTCGATCTCTGCTTTCGGCACCAGCGCCGCCACCGAGTCGATGACGATCACATCGACCGCGCCCGAGCGCACCAGGACATCGACAATCTCGAGCGCCTGCTCGCCCGTGTCCGGTTGCGAGATCAACAGGTCCTCGGTCTTGACCCCGATGTGCCCGGCATAGACCGGATCGAGGGCGTGCTCGGCGTCGATGAAAGCCGCGACCCCCCCTTGCTTCTGGGCTTGCGCGATGACATGCAGGGCCAGCGTCGTCTTGCCCGACGACTCCGGGCCGTAGATCTCCACCACTCTCCCGCGCGGGATCCCACCGACCCCCAGCGCCATGTCGAGGGTGAGCGACCCGGTTGGGATCACGTCGATGTTTCGCTGGGCCGCAGCCTCCCCCAACTTCATGATCGCGCCCTTCCCATAGCTGCGTTCGATCTGGCTGAGCGCAGCCGTTAATGCCCGTTCTTTTTCTGACATCTAGATTCCCCTTGCTTCGTGGTCGGCCTGGCCCGTCCGCTCCACTGTAATACGGATTTGTGTAACTGTCAACGCTAAAGCTCCGGAGCCCGGACCAGCAGCTCCAAGGCGGCGATCACCGAGCGACGCCGGTTGTCCCAGCGGTCGCCGGTCCATTGAAAACGATGAGTCGAGACCGATTCCCCTCCCCCTCTGGGGGAGGGCCGGGTGGGGATCGCAATACCGATAAAGGTCAGACCAACCGGCTTGGAGCCCTCCGCTTTCGGCCCTGCCACCCCGGTAATCGAGACGCCGACGTCGGCACGCAGCAGCTGCCGAACGCCGCTCGCCATGGCCGCGGCCGTCTGCTCGCTGACGGCGCCATAGCGGCGCAACGTCGCTTCGGACACGCCCAGCTGGTCCCGCTTCACCTGATCCGCGTAACTGATCACGCCACCCAGGAAGTACGCGGAGCTGCCCGGCACGTCCGTCAAGGCCGCGCCCAGCAGGCCGCCGGTGCAGGACTCCGCCACCGCAATCGACTTGCGGAGCGTGACCAACCTCTCCCCTACTTGCTGGGCCAGCGCGTAGATCTCGGGATCGGGCGGCATCGGTCACCGGTAGTTGATGAATTGGAGTGGGACCTGCGTCTCGCTCGTTTTGAGAGCCTGGATCACCTGTTGGAGCAGGTCTTTCTCCCGGCTCGATACTCGGATGGTGTCGCCCTGGATGCGCGGCTGCACCTTGGGTGAGACCTGCTTGATCTGCTTGACCAGGTTGCGCGCCAGCTCATCGTCGATGCCCTGCTGCAGCTCGAGCGTCTGCCGTACGTTGCCCTTCGCGGCCTGTTCGATCGGCCCGGGCTTGAGAATCTTCAGTGAGAGCTGACGCTTGACCAGCTTGCTCTGCAGCACATCGATCATGGCCTTCAGCTTGAACTCACTGGGGCCATACAGCGTGATCTCGGTCTCCCCGAGATCGATCGAGGCACCGGTGTCCTTGAAATCGTAACGGGTCACGATCTCCCGCTGCGCCTGGTTCACCGCGTTGACCAGCTCCTGTCGGTCGAACTGCGAGACCACGTCAAACGAATAGTCCTGGGCCATTACTTGGGGCCTATGCTAACCCGGCCGTTTGACAGCTGTCTGTCGCACATTTCCCTCTCCCGCTCGCGGGGGAGGGCAGCGTGGGGGCTTCGTCACGAGTTGGCGTCGTCGAGGTCTCTGACCAGCTCATCGACCTCGAGCAGGTTCATTAGCACCTCGCGTGACTTGCTTCCCTCGTAGGGACCGATGACCCGTTGATCGGCCAGCTGGTCGACGATTCGGGCCGCGCGCGTGTAGCCGACATTCAGCTTGCGCTGCAGCAGCGAGACCGAGGCGCGGCCTTCGGTGGCGACCACGTGCGCGCCCTTGGCGAAGAGCGGATCGCGTTTCATGCCTTCCTTCACCCAGGACACAGTCGCCTCGACGTTGAAGATCTCCTCCTGGTACTGCGGCTTACCCTGCGCCTTCCAGAAGTCGATGATCGCCTTCATCTCCCGGTCGGAAACGAAGACGCCCTGCAAGCGAGTGGCCCTGCCTGCCTCGACCGGCAGGTAGAGCATGTCGCCGCGGCCGAGCAGCTTCTCGGCACCGGTCTCGTCCAGGATGACGCGCGAGTCGATGCTGGAGCTGACAGCGAACGCGATCCGCGAGGGGATGTTGGCCTTGATCAGCCCGGTGATGATGTCGGCGGATGGGCGCTGCGTCGCCACCAGCAGGTGGATACCGACGGCACGGGCCAGCTGGGCGATGCGACAGATCAGCTCTTCGATCTCCCCCGCGGCGACCATCATCAGGTCGGCCAGCTCGTCGATGACGATCACGATGTAGGGCAGGGGATTCAATCCCATTTCCGGCGCCCGGCCGTTGAAGTCGCCGATGTTGCGGACGGTGTGGCTGGCGAATAGTTTGTAGCGCGTCTCCATCTCGGCTACCGCCCAGCGCAAGGCCGAGGTCGCGTGATCCGATTCCGTCACGACCGGCACCAGCAGGTGGGGCATGTCCTGGAACATCGAGAACTCGACGCGCTTGGGGTCGATCAGGATGTACTTCAGTTCCTCCGGTGTCGCCTGGAACAACATGCCGGCGATCAGCGCGTTGATGCACACGCTCTTGCCCGACCCGGTGGCACCCGCGATCAGGAGATGCGGCATGCGCGTCAGGTCACCGACCACGGTGTTGCCTGAGACATCCGTTCCGATCGCGAGCGACAACAGTGTCTGGTCGTTCTGGAACGTCGGCGTCTGGATGATCTCGCGAAGGGTCACCAGGCTGGTCGCCTTGTTGGGGACCTCGATCCCCAGCGCCGGTTTGCCCGGGATGGGTGCCTGGATGCGGATCGCGGCGGAGAGCGCGAGCGCCAGGTCATTCTGAAGGGCGGTGATCTTGCGGACCGGTACGCCGTGGCCGGGCTGCAGCTCGTACTGGGTAACCGACGGCCCGGAGTTGACACCGATGACGGTCGCCTCGACATCGAAGCTGGCGAGCGTCGACTCGATCAACTTGATGTTCGCCTTGATCTCGTCGTGGAGTCGCTCCTTCCGGACGGTGATCGTGTCCAGCAGCGTCAGGTCAGGCTTGATCCACTCGCGCGGGATCTCATCTTCGATGAGCGCCGGCGTCGCTTGATCGCCTCCCGGTACGACGGTCAACACCGGCTCAGGGACGGTCGCCTTCTTTTGCCGGGTACTGGGCGATGCATCTTCTTCGATCGGCTCCCGCAGCCGCGCCACCGCCGATTCAAGCTCCGGAGACGGGGACGGGGCTGGCCTCGTGGGCGAGGCGACGCCGCTGATCGGGACCAGGACCGGCTCGGACGACTCCGAGCGCACCACCTGGTTGCGCGGAGTCCAGGCCTCAACCGGTTTTTTCTCCCTGGCTGCCGGCCTGGGCTCCGGTCGATTCGCCAGGTAATGCTCGCGCAGCGCGCCGACCGATCCACGAATCGAGATGTCGAACGCGAGCACCAAACCACCGAGGAAGACCGCACTCAAGATCAGGATGCTGCCGGCCGTTCCGGCGAGACTGCGAAGCGCCTCCCCCTCCGCCCGGCCGACCGAACCACCGGCGCCGCCGGCCGAAAGATGAAGGAGACCAAGGGATGTGATCAGCAGCAGGGCGATGCCAAGGCCGCGTCCCCAGGTCATCACCTCGATCCAGGGCGCGAGCAACTCGATCCCGGCGGCCAGCGCGGCGGCGATGACGAAAATCACGCCCCAACCGAAGGCACCGATCAGCCCGCCGCGGAGGAACTGGGTGACCGAACCGCCGGTTGGCAGAGCCACCGCCAGGACCAGCAGAGCAGCCAGGGCGAGACTGGCGATGCCCGCGAGTTCACGCTGCTGGGACTTGGGAACCTGGAGCTTCGGCAGCCGGGGTGCCTTGATCCGAAAGCGCTGCCGAGAGGCCGAGCGCTTCGGGCGCGCGATGCGCTTACGGCGCGTTTTCATTCCTGGATGGCTGCGACGTCTGCTGTGACGAATGCCCGCATTCTAGCCTGCGGGGCCCGGCAGGAAAAGACCCTATTGGAAGATTGGTGTCAGGTCGGTCCAGAACAAACCAGCCACAAAGGAAAGCCCACCTAGAACCAGCGGCAGGGCGACGTAGACCCACGCCCGTTTCGGTGACCATCCCAATAGGCTCGGAGGTGGTCGACCCATGATGTCGTTCATCTTCCTGCGCCCGATTTCCATGATGCTCGTCCCGAGGAACAATGCCGCGGCGGCAAACGCGAGCCGCCGAGTGCCTTCGAGCGCAAACGCGAGGTAGAGAAATCCGCCGGCGCCGAACACCGATCCAAGTGACATCACCGCCATAGCCGCGAGCAACCGATTGCGTCGCTCCGTCGGCATCGGACTCGGAGAAAGGGTGCCGGCTCGTTTCCATCCGATACGCCAGAGCGCCACACCCGCGGCGCCTAAAGGAAAGCTGGCCAGAAGCACGAGGATCCACGGCAGCGCCAGGCTCAGATCCTTGCTGAGGGCCAGCCAGACGAGCACGAGGATGGCCACTCCCTGGCCGGCAAGCGCCACCAAGATCAGAGCCGCCCCAACCCAACCATACGGACCGGATACCGGAGGGAACCGTCGTGGCCGTGCCGCGCTCATTGACATCAATCTAGGATTTCACCGCCGGCTGCCGCTCCGCGTATAACTGTGTCATGGCAAGGCAAGATCAAGAGTCGTCAGACGACCTCGATACGCAAGGCATCCCCGATCTCGACGCGGCGCCGGGTCCCCGGGGCCGAGCCCGGGGCGCGGAGCTCCCCGAAGACGAAGATCTCGACTCGGAGGGTCAACCGGACCTTATGGGCGCGCTCCATCAGAAGGAGATCACCGGCGATGCCCAGGAAGGCGAGGTCCCACCGCGCGACTACAAGCAGGCACCGGACGACTATTTTCACCAGGACACACTCGACGAGCGCCTCCGCGAAGAAGTTCCTGACCGCATCCGCCCATACGAGGAAGAAGTTCGGCTCATCGACGACGAGTCGGAAGATGGCGGCGGCGAGCTCCGTTCAGAACGCGGCGACGAAGGTGGCTACCCCAGCGCTGAGGACGCGGCCATGCACCTCGTCGACGAGGCCCCGGGAGCTGTCAATCGCAAGATCGACAGCTACACTGGCGACCCGACTGACGAGCTGGAGTAGACCGCCTCCCTCGACCACGTTCAGGCGGCGAGAAACTTCTAGACCTGACCTAGGGCGATTTCGACGCTGACGCCGCCACTGATGGCGATGCCGTCGTCTGCGTCGTGCTGCTCCCCGTGCTGAAAAAGCCGAATGGATGGACGAGGAACACAAACCCGAGCACCAGCACGATCACCACGATCGCAAAGATGGCAACGATCGCGGTGTTCGATCCTCCGTCGCGTTGTGTATTGGCCATGCCGTTACCTCCTCAAGGTCATCAAACTTCGACGACGATTGGGATGATCATCGGGCGGCGCCGCATCTGCTCGTAGAGGAACTTGCTCAACGAGTCGCGGATCGAGTTCTTGATGACCTGCCATTCGGGGTTGCCGCGCCCCGGCTTGTTGATGGTGGCGAGCACTTGTAGACGAGCCGACTCGAGCAGGGCATCCGAGGTCTGCTGATGAACGAAGCCCCGCGAGATCAGGTCGGGGCCGGAGACCACCTGCCCGGTGTCCTTGTCCACCGTGACGATCACGATGAAGATGCCGTCCTGGGAGAGGACACGCCGGTCGCGCAAGACCACCGAGCCGACATCGCCTACGCCCAATCCGTCGACGAAGACATAGCCCGCCGGGACCTTGTTGCCGAAATGTGGAAGGCTGTCGCTCAGCTCGACGGTGTTCCCGTCGTCGGTGACGATCACATGATCCTTGCTGATGCCGACCTCCTGGGCGATCTCCGCATGTAGCGCCAGGTGGCGGAACTCCCCGTGCACCGGCATGAAGAACTTCGGCCGCACCAGGTTCAACATCAGCTTCAGCTCCTCGCGGCTGGCATGCCCCGAGGCGTGGACGCGGTTGCGGGCGGAGTAGAAGACCCGCGCCCCGTGCTTGTAGCAGTTATTGATCGTTCGCGAGACCAGCTCCTCGTTGCCCGGGATCGGCGTCGCCGAAAGGATGACGGTGTCCCCCGACTTGAGCTTCACCTGCGGATGCTCCTGGGCGGCGATCCGAGTCAGCGCGGAAAGCGGCTCGCCCTGGCTACCGCTGGAGAGGATCACGAGGCGCTCATCGGGCTCCTTGTTGATGTCCTGGACCTTGATGAGGATGTCGCCGGGCATCTGGATGTAGCCAAGCTCCTGGGCGATCGTCAGGTTGTTCACCATCGAACGGCCGATGACGGCCACCTTCCGCTTGTAGCGGGCCGCGGTGTTGAGCGCCTGCTGGATGCGGTAGATGTTGGACGCGAAGGTCGAGATGATGATGCGGCCGGGGCACTGGCCGAACAGCTCCTGGAAGGCCTCTCCGATGGTGCGCTCGGACGGGGTGAAGCCGTCGCGTTCCGCGTTCGTGCTGTCCGACATCAGCAGCATGACGCCGTGGTTCCCGAAGTGCGACAGGCGCGCCATGTCGGTCGGCTTGCCATCGACCGGCGTCTGGTCCATCTTGAAGTCGGCGGTGTGGATCACCATGCCGACCGGCGTCTGAATGGCGAGCGCGGTAGTGTCCGGGATACTGTGCGCGACGTGGATAAATTCGACTTTGAAAGGGCCGAGCTCGACGACATCGCCGGCCTTGATCTCGCGTAAGTCGACCTGCTCGACCAGCTTGTGCTCGCGCAGCTTGTTCTTGATGAAGCCGAGCGTCAACCGGCTGCCGTAAATCGGGGCCGAGACCTTGGGCAGGATGTAGGGCAGCGAGCCAACATGGTCTTCGTGGCCGTGGGTCAGCAGGAAGGCGAGCACTTTGTCCTTGCGCTCCTGCAGGTAGGTGACGTCGGGGAGCACCAGGTCGACGCCGAGCATCTCCTCCTCGGGGAACATCAGGCCGGCGTCGATGACGACGATGTTCTCGTCGTACTCAAGCGCCATCATGTTGCGACCGATCTCGCCCAAACCCCCAAGGGGTATGGCGCGCAACTTGGGCTGTTTAGCCAAAAAGTGTGAGCTGCTCCTCCGGCTTGGAGACCGTGGTGGCGACGGCGGCGGCAACCTGGCGCCGCTCCTCCACCCGGTCGAGGTGGGCTTTGACGGCCCTGAAGTCCTGCTCCAGCGGGCCCATCAGGAAACTGTTGTAGAGGGCCGCAGCCGGGTGGTAGACGGGGATGTAGGTCACGCCGTCCTTGCTGACCACTTTCCCGTGGAGGCGCGAGATCGACTCATATCCGGGCAACAAACGTGCCAGGGCGTGCCGGCCGAGCACCAGGACGACTTCCGGCTTGATCAACCGGAGTTGCTGCTCGAGATACGGCGAGCAAGCCTCCGCCTCGGCCGGCTGCGGATCCCGGTTGCCGGGCGGCCGGCACTTGAGGATGTTCGTGATGAAGACGTCGCCCCGTGAGAGACCGATACCACGAAGCAACTGGTCGAGCAGCTTGCCAGCCGCGCCGACGAAAGGCTCGCCCTGCAGGTCCTCGTTCTGGCCAGGCGCCTCGCCGACGATCATGATCCGCGCGTCGGCCGGGCCTACTCCAGGCACCGCCTTGGTCCGCGAATGACCCAGCGGGCAACGCCGGCAATTGTGGACCGCCGCACTCAAGCTCGGCAGGTCGACGAAATCCAAACCGGGGCCCATTGTATGCCGGGACGGGAGCCCCGGCATACAGTTTTTCCACAGGCCTAATACCTAATTGCGATTGTCACGTCGCCCACCGGCGCGGTCGAAGTCCCGGCGCGGGCCACGATCGCCGCCGCCCGGGCGATAGCCACCGCCGCCGCCGCTGCCTTCGCGGCGCGGGCCACCCCGATCACGATCGGTCACGACCCAGTCGCCGTTCGTGATGCCCTTGGCCTCCTGGAGCACGGCCTTGCGCGAAAGGTTCACGCGACCCTGGCGATCGACCTCGGTCACTTTGACGTCGATCTCGTCGCCCACGTTGACCGCGTCCTCGACACGCTCCACGCGCTCCTCAGCCAACTGGCTGATGTGGACGAGGCCGTCCTGGTTCGGCATGATCTGGACGAAGGCGCCGAAGGGCATGATGCGGACAACCTTGCCCCGGTAGTTCTTTCCCACCTCGACCTCGCCGGTCAGGTCGCGGATCAGCTGCTCGGCTTTGGCGGCCGACTCGCCGTTGACCGAGCCGATGATGACCCGGCCGTCGTCCTCGATGTCGATGCTGGTGACACCCGAGTCTTCGATGATCTTGCGGATCATCTTGCCTCCGGGGCCGATCACTTCGCGGATCTTGTCGGGATGGATCTGGACGGTGACCATCCGCGGCGCGTACGGCGACATCGCGGGCCGCGGCGCGCTCAGCGCCGCGTCCATCTTGTCCATGATGAAGAAGCGGCCTTCTTTGGCTTGCTGGATCGCGCCGGCCATGGTGTCGATGCTGATGCCTTTGATCTTCATGTCCATCTGCATGGCCGTGACACCCCGCCGGGTACCGGCCACCTTGAAGTCCATGTCACCCAGGGCATCCTCGACGCCCTGGATATCGCTCAGGACGGCGACCTTTCCATCGCCGGTGATCAAGCCCATCGCGATCCCGGCGACCTGTCCCTTGGTCGGCACGCCGGCGTCCATCATCGCCAGGCTGGAGCC
>DATNNA010000007.1:0-2336 GCA_035602075.1 Binatus sp. (SeqCode)
CGACGTCCTGCTGATTCTCAACCGCAACGACAACATCATTCCCGGTGTGGCGCGGCTGGATTCCGAGCACGCCGCCGCCTATTTCATGCTCGGCGAAACGCAGGGGACGTCGGCCGGCGGCAAGGACGAGATGGGCAAGCCGCTGCGCGTCCCGGGGACCAATCCTTTCTTCCCGTTGCGGCACGAACAGCAGGGCAACCGTTTTCTCGAGCTGCATCGCTCGCGCCCCTTCGAGGTCTACCTGATGAACACCGGCCGGGTCGGCGGTCCGGAGGGATCACCCAACAGCAAGAAGCTAACGATCGAGCACTCGAGCGCGATCGTAAAGGCGATCGCCGAAGGCACGATCACGTGGAGCACCGATGCAGACTTCGGCTACGACGTCGCGCGGGGTGTCCCGGGTATCGATGACATCGAGGTGCTGCAGCCGCGGCGGCTCTACGAGCGGACCGGTCGTGGGGACGAGTACCGCGCCCTGGTCCAGCGCCTCAAGCAAGAGCGGGTCGCTGAGCTGCAAAAGTATCCCGGGCTCGAAAAGGAGATCCTCGCCGCCGTCCGCTAACCCGCCTCGGCCTCCCCGATGCGGCGTCCGTAGTAGTAGGCGACCACGATCGCCAGGAGCACGATGATGGCGATCGGGATGGTGAACGGACCGAGCGCACTGGCCACCCGCTCGTAGTTCTGGCCCAGCTTGAAGCCGGCGTAAGCGAGGGCGAGATTCCAGGGGATCGCGCCGAGGACGGTCGCCAGCGTGAACGGCACGACGGTGATGCGCGAGAGGCCCGCCGGGAACGAGATGTAGGTGCGGATGACCGGTAGGAGGCGTCCGATAAAGACGGCCGGGAGGCCCCACCGCTCGAAGAACCGGTTCGCCAGCCGGAGATGGCCTGCCGTGAGGCCCACGCGCCGGCCGGGTCCGAGGATCAAGGTTTCGCCGTAGCGCTTGACGAGCAGGTACGCGACAAGCGACCCCAGGAGGTTGCCGGCGCTGGCGGCGATGACGACCCCCACGAAGGAGAGCTTGCCCTGCGAGGCCAGTGCGCCTCCCAGGGGAACGACGATCTCACTGGAGATCGGGATGCCGGCGCTTTCCGCGGCCATCGTGAGGAAGATCGCGAGCAGTCCGCCCGCGCTGATGATCTGGATGAGCTGATGCGACATTCGGCGAAGCGTAGCAGTTAGCCTGTACCGGACATGCCGGGAAAAAGTCCGCGCGACGTGGCCGACGATGCCCTCGGCCAGCTCGTCGAGCGGCTGACGACCTCACATCACCGGCGGCGCCTGTCGCGCGTGCGCCGGACCGTCGCCATCGATCCCACACCAGGCGGATGGGCCGACGGAGAGCCTCCGCCGCGACCGGGGAACGCACTGACGGTGCTGGTTGATGGGGCGGAGGCACTCGAAGCGATGGCCGACGGCATTGCCAAAGCCCAATCGCATGTCCACCTCACCGGCTGGCACATCACTCCGACCTTTGCCATGACCCGGGGCGAGCGGCCGATCGTCTTGAAGGAGTTGCTCGCTCAGGTTGCCGCACGCATCCCTGTCCGGGCGTTGATCTGGGCGGGCGTACCGTTGCCGGTGATGCAGCCCTGGCGGGGCGACGTCCGCAAGGGCCGTGACGAGCTCACTGCCGGCAACCGTATCCAGTGCGCGCTCGATGCGCGGGAGCGGCCGATGCACTGCCACCACGAGAAAACGATTGTGATCGATGATCGGATCGCCTTCGTCGGTGGTATCGACCTGACCAGTTTTCACGCCGACCGATGGGACACACAAGACCACAAGCCGCGCGGCGCGGCCGGCTGGCACGATGTCGCGGCCCGGATCGCCGGGCCCGCCGTACAGGACGTGGCGGAAAACTTTGCCATGCGCTGGCAGGCGATCACGGGCGAGGCGCTCCCGGCGGTTGCGACGCCATCGCCGGCGGGCAACATCGAGGTGCAGGTCGTGCGCACAGTTCCGGATGGCAGCTACCCACGGCTCCCCCGCGGGGACTTTCGCATCCTCGAGTCGTACCTGCGCGCGCTGCGCGCCGCGCGACGCTTTATCTACCTGGAGAACCAGTTCCTCTGGTCGCCCGAGATCCTCGCGGTCCTGCGCGAGAAGCTGGTGCGGCCGCCGACGCCCGACTTTCGCCTGGTGCTCGTCCTACCCGCGAAGCCCGACAGCGGCGGCGACGATACCCGGGGCCAGCTCGGAACGCTGGTCCAGGCCGACGGCGACGCCGGCCGGCTGCTGGCGTGCACGCTCTACGCGATCGGTGGCGAGCAAGACTGGCCGGTCTATGTCCACGCCAAGGTGGGCATCGTCGACGATGCCTGGATGACGATCGG
>DATNNA010000008.1:0-2319 GCA_035602075.1 Binatus sp. (SeqCode)
TCGCGAAATCGACTGGGCGCAAGCCGAGGAGCTGGCCTTTGCCACCCTGATCACGGGCGGGATCCCGGTGCGGCTCACGGGCCAGGATACCGAGCGTGGAACCTTCAGCCAGCGCCACCTGGTCTTCCACGATGTCCGCACGGGCAAGCGCTGGGCGCCGATCCAGCACCTGGTTGGTGCGAGTGCGACCTTCGAGCTGCACAACAGCCCGTTGTCGGAGTACGCCGCGCTGGGCTTTGAGTACGGTTACAGCACCGATGCCTCGGAGGCGCTGGTCTGCTGGGAAGCGCAGTTCGGCGATTTCGTCAATGGCGCGCAGATCATCGTCGACCAATTCATCACCTCGGGTCTGGCGAAATGGGGGCAGTCATCGCGGCTGACCCTCCTCCTCCCCCACGCGTATGAGGGCGGCGGTCCCGAGCATTCGAGCGCGCGCCTGGAGCGGTTCCTCCAGTTGGCGGCTGAAGGCAACATCCGGGTCTTCTATCCGACTACACCCGCGAATTATTTCCACGCACTTCGGCGGCAGGCGCTGCATAGCCGGCCGCGGCCGCTGGTCATCATGACCCCGAAGAGTTTGCTTCGGTTGCGCCCGTCGTGGTCGCGGCTGGAAGACTTGACGGTGCACAGCTTCCGCCGGCTGATCGATGACCCATCGATGGAGCAGCACCGCGACGACGTCCGCCGGATCATTCTCTGCACCGGCAAGATTTACTACGACCTGATCGCGAGCCCGTTGCGCGCGGAGGCGAAGGACCTCGCCATCATCCGCATGGAGTTACTCGAGCCCTTCCGCACGGACGACGTGCTGGCCGCGATTGCGAAGTACCCGAACGTGCGACACCTGACCTGGGTCCAGGAGGAGCCGATGAACATGGGCGCCTACTGGCACGTCAAGCGGCGCCTCGAGCCTAAGCTACCCAAGAACCTGACGCTCCACTACATCGGTCGGCCCGAGCGGGCCAGTCCCAGCGAGGGTTATGCGATCGCCCACAAGGCGCAGGAGGAACGGATCGTCCAGGCGGCGCTGGCCACCAAACCGGACGAGACCCGGCCGCCCGCTTCGGGATAGAATTTCAGCGCGATGCTGCTGTCGCTCGACTGGATGAACCTGTTCGGGGGCCTGTCCAAAAGCCAGATCACCTCGGTGATCGTGGTGGCGGTGATTTTTACCGCCGCCTCCGGCCTCACGCTGCTGGCGTTGATCGCCTTTGGCGTTCGGGCCGGGCTGATGGCACCCACCTACAGCACCCGCCTCCCGCAGGCTTCTTCAGTGGAATTAGGCGCGTTCCTTACTGGGGCGGCATTCGGCATGATCTCGATCCTGATCATGACCTTCCTCGGCTTCGCCGAAAACGATCTCGATAACCCCCTCTTCCTGCCCCTCGCCGTGGGGCCGATCCTGGTGGGCGGCCTGCTCTTCGTGACCGGGGCCGGCCTGGCCTTCCGGACCATTCGCAGCCGACGGACGAGCCAGGCTTAGGGACCGAAACCGTTCGCCGATCCCGGCCGTTTCCTATTTAGCCCGATGGATCGGGACGCTCGCCCACTTGACAAACGACATGAGGACTTCTTAAAGTAGTGATAGCGAGACTGTCAGGAAATAGTGAACAAGGAACCAGAGAAATGAACGCCCAAGACGGCCGAGCGATGTTCGAACTCCAACTGGAGCTGCATACTCGGGCGATCGGGCGCCTGCCCAATATCACCGCTGACGACGTCCTCGACGTGCACGAGCTGCTGGCCACGCACGAGGGCGATCTGAAGAGCCTGTTCGCTCCGCAGGCTTAGACTCGACGGCGTTGTGCCGCTGACCAAAGACACGGTCGCCGCCTGGCTGGCTGCCTACGTTCGGGCGTGGGAGACCTACGATCCGGACACGATCGGCGACCTCTTCACCGAGGACGCGACCTATGCCTACCATCCCTTCGAGGAACCGGTGCGCGGTCGGCTCGCTATCGTCGCCTCCTGGCTCGAGAACAAGGACGCACCGGGAACCTACGAGGGGCAGTACGAGCCGATCGCCATACAGGGCGATCTCGCGGTGGCGCATGGACGGAGCCGCTACTTCAAGGACGCGTCCAAAGCCGAGCTAGCTCGCGAGTACGACAACCTCTTTCTGATTCGCTTCGACGACCAGGGCCGATGTCGATCGATCCGTGAGTGGTTCATGGGGCGGCGCGGGCAAAAGGAGCCGACGCCTGTCTGAGCGGGAGTCGGGGAGACAGGATTTGAACCTGCGGCCCCCTGAACCCCATTCAGGTGCGCTACCAGGCTGCGCCACTCCCCGACGCGGAGCCTATTGTACGGCCGCGCGAC
>DATNNA010000009.1:0-3568 GCA_035602075.1 Binatus sp. (SeqCode)
CCGCCCGCCTGGCCGGACAAACCTGCCTGGAAGCGCTGGATTCGACACTTCTGGCACCAACGGTGCCTTTGCAAGGACGAAAGCACGCGAGGATGGGCGCTGACGGTAGCCGGTGTTGCGCCCACCGCATGAGACCACCCGCCAAAAACGTCCTCAAAAGCGGCGTGCTCCCCACACGGTGGGGGGGTGAATTGATTTCTGGTAGGGTTTGGCCTCCGGCGCGGCCAGAGTGAGTTGCGCGGAACAGAACAGATTAGAAAGAGGGAGCTAGATGAGAGAAGCTACGCCTAGCCCGGAGGAAGCCCGGGCCCTGGCCAAAGACCATGCGCTGATCCCCGTGTACCGGGAAGTGCTGGCCGACATGC
This sequence comes from Binatus sp. (SeqCode), assembly GCA_035602075.1. Lineage (GTDB taxonomy): Bacteria > Chloroflexota > Dormibacteria > CF-121 > CF-121 > CF-13. The sequence goes on from DATNNA010000009.1 coordinate 366, forward strand.
TCACCCCAGTCCGCGCCTACACGCTGCTGTGCCCGCCGGGCACCCCGGGCTTCCTGCTCGAGAGCGTGGAGGGCGGCGAGCGCCTCGCCCGCTATTCGTTCATCGGCTCGGAGCCGAAGCCGCTCGAGCTCGACCTCGACGACCCGCTGGCCGCGCTGCGAGCGGTGGCGGCCGAGTCGACAGCCCCGGTGAAAGGCGTCCCCCGATTCCACGGCGGGGCCGTCGGCTATCTCGGCTACGAGACGGCTCGCCATTTCGAGCGGCTGCCGGTGGCGCAGGGCGCGCCGCCGCCGATGCCAGAGAGCGCGTTCCTGCGCGCTGAGGACCTGGCGGTCTTCGACCACGTCACCCGGCGGCTCAAGCTCCTCACCATCCACCGGCCCGACCGTGAGGACTACGAAGCCGCCGTCGCGCGGATCGACGAGATGGAGCGGCGTCTCGCGTCCGACCAGATGGCCGCGTACGCGCGAGGCAAGGACGGAGCGAAATGGGAGTCGAACGTCACGCGTGGCCAGTACTACGCGATGGTCGACGCGGCGAAGGAGCACATCCTCGCCGGCGACGCCTTCCAGATCGTCGTGTCGCAGCGCTTCCGCAAGCCGCTGGAGGCGAGCCCATTCGACGTGTATCGCTGCCTGCGCGCGATCAACCCGTCGCCGTACATGTTCTTCCTGTCTTTGGGCGGTGATCGCCACGTGGTGGGCACGTCTCCCGAAAAGCTCGTGCAGGTCGAGGGCCGGCATGTGGAGACGCGGCCGCTGGCGGGAACGCGAAGGCGCGGCGCCGATCCCGCCGAGGACACACGGCTCGAGAAGGAGCTGCTCAGCGACCTTAAGGAGCGCGCCGAGCACGTCATGCTCGTCGACCTCGGCCGCAACGACGTGGGACGCGTCGCGCGTCCCGGCACCGTCAACGTGGACCGGCTGATGGAGGTAGAGCGCTACTCGCACGTCATGCACATCTCCTCGACGGTCAGCGGAGAGCTGCGTGATGGATGCACCTCGCTCGATGCGCTGCGCGCGGCATTCCCCGCGGGCACGGTATCGGGCGCGCCGAAGATTCGCGCCATGGAGGTGATCGCGGAGCTCGAGCCCGACCAGCGTGGCGTGTACGCGGGTTCGCTGGGTTACGTGAGCTTCGGCGGCAACCTCGACATGGCCATCACGCTGCGCACAGTCGTGGTCGCCGACGGGGTCGCTTACGTTCAGGCGGGCGCCGGCATCGTCGCCGACTCGCAGCCCGAGCGCGAGTTCGAAGAGACGCTGGAGAAAGCGGGCGCGATGTTCAAGGCCATCGAGATGGCGGAGCAGATGTGATCGCGGTAGTCGACAACTACGACTCGTTTACCTACAACCTGGTGCAGTACCTCGGTGAGCTCGGCGTCGAGCCGCGAGTGTTTCGCAACGACGAGGTGACGGTGAAGGAGCTGGGTGAGTTCGGCGGCATCGTCATCTCGCCAGGACCCGGGACGCCCGATGACGCCGGCGTGTCCAACGAGGCCATCCGCGAGCTGAGCGGGAAGGTGCCGATCCTCGGCGTGTGCCTGGGTCATCAGTGCCTGGGCCAGGTGTTCGGCGGCCGCGTGGTGCGCAATGAGCCCTCACATGGCAAGACGTCGTGGATCCGGCACGACAACTCGGGAGTGCTCGCCGGGGTGAGCGACCCGTTCGAGGCGACGCGCTACCACTCGCTGATCGTCGCGCGAGATTCAGTGCCCGCTGAGCTGGTGATCACTGCGTGGACGGCGGACGGCACCGTGATGGGCCTGAGGCACGTCAAGCACCCGACGTACGGGGTGCAGTTCCATCCGGAGTCGGTGTTGACGAAAGAAGGCAAGAAGATCCTGGCCAACTTCGTGCGGCGCTCGGAGAAGAAGTCTTGATCGACGCCATTGCGAAGTTGGTCAGGTGTGAAGCCCTGACCGAGGATGAGGCGGCATCCGCCTTCGGGACGATCATGCGCGGCGACGCGACGCCGGTCCAGATCGCGGGCTTCCTCGTCGCGCTGCGCATGAAGGGCGAGACGCCGGACGAGATCACAGGCTTTGCCCGCGCCGCTCGCGCCGTGGCGACTCCGATCCATGTCGAGGGCGCGCTGCTCGACACGTGCGGGACTGGCGGCGACGGCCTCGCGACGTTCAACATCTCCACCTTGTCCGCGATAGTGGCGGCGGCTTGTGGCGCGAAAGTCGCCAAGCACGGCAACCGCGCCGCCTCCTCGATGTGCGGATCGGCCGACGTGCTCGAGGCCCTCGGCGTGAAGATCGACCTCGGGCCCGACGGCGTGGCGCGCTGCATCGAAGAGGCAGGCATCGGTTTTCTATTCGCGCCCGTCTTCCATCCCTCGTTTCGGTTTGCCGGTGTGCCAAGGCGCGAGCTCGGGCTCCGCACCGTCTTCAACGTACTCGGCCCGCTCTGCAACCCGGCCGGCGCGAGGTACCAGGCGCTGGGCGTGGCCGACGGCACGATGGCGGCCAAGATGGCCGACGTGCTGATCCGCCTTGGCGTCGAGCGCGCCATAGTCTTCCACGCGGGCGATGGCATGGACGAGCTGTCGGTCAGCTCGCCGTCCCACGTGATCGAGATCGACGGCAGCCGCAAGGAATATGAGCTGGATCCGCGTGAGCTGGGTCTGGCTGCTGCGCCGGTCGACTCGATGCGCGGCGGAGGTCCGGAGGAGAACGCGCGCATCGCGCGCGAGGTGCTGGCGGGTGCGGCCGGGCCGCGGCGTGACGTGGTGCTGCTGAACTCGGCGGCGGCGCTGCGTGCGGCGGGGCTGGCCGCGACCTGGAAAGACGGCCTGGGCCTTGCTGCCGAGGCCATCGATTCGGGCCGCGCGGGCGACGTGCTCCGGCGCTGGGCGAAAATCTCCCAGGAGTGACAGTCCCTCGCGACGAGGATCTGCTCAGCCGCCTGGTCATCGAGGCCCGGCAGGACCTGCAGCGCCGCCGCGCACTGGTCGCGCAAGACCAGTTCGAGCGGTCGGTCGCGACGTATACGCCCAAGGATTTCGCCGGCGCGCTGCGCGGCCCAGGCCTGTCGGTGATCGCCGAGATGAAGCAACGCACCCCGAGCATGGGCGTGCTCGTCGAGGACTACCGGCCCGCGGACCTGGCTCACGCCTACACGGATGGCGGCGCGGCGGCGATCTCCGTTCTGACGCAGATGGCGAGCTTCGGCGGGCGCCCCGAGCACGTCATGGCC
>DATNNA010000010.1:0-5375 GCA_035602075.1 Binatus sp. (SeqCode)
GAAGATCTCTTTGGCGTGCCGGCCGGACTGCGCCACATTGCGGTCGCGCCGATGCGCTGCGGGGAGTTCGACGGGACGCTGCAGCTCGCGCGCCGCCTGCCGCGGGCGTACGCCGCCAGCGAACTGCTCGTGCTGCAGCTGCTCGCGGAGCGGCTGGGCGTGCTGTTCGCGGCCGCCGCGCCCGCGGCCAGCGTCGTAAATTCCACGACAGGGGGAGTCGAATGATGAAGCAAACGGTTCGGGCGGCGAGCGAAGCCGACGGGCTGGTCAGCGAGATGCGCCAGCTGGCCCAGGGGGTGGTGCCGGGGCAGACCGTCGATGACCCGGCTTACCTGGAGCGGATGATCAGCACCCGCATCGCAACCTTCTTAATGGTGCTGCTGGTGATGATCATCTTTGGGACCTCGGCGCTCCCCGATGTGGGGCCAACCCTGGCGAAGGTCATCCAGGCACATCTCTGACGACGTCGGGCCCGGCGGCTCGACGGGCTTCGGCTGGCGCCTGAGCGCGATTGCCCCTATTGGCTGGTTCGCAGAATGCTGGATATACGACGTTGTTTCGGTACCGAGAATATCCGCCAGCCGGGGTCTACCGGGACTCGGGCTTCCAGGTATCCCCTAGCACGCGGACCGGACCCGCGAAGTTCTCGGCGATGACGGCTTGGACGGCTTCGGCAATGGGTGGGCGGAAATCCAGCCGGGGGAGCTGGTCCGTCGACACCCATTGCCAGCCGGCGAGCACGGGATCGCGAGGGTCGAGCACCGGCGCGGCTCCCTCCCCTATCTCTGCCTGAAAAATGAGGTTGACGACGTGCCGGTCGGGCGCCAGGCTCTCGCAGACGATCGCCAGTCGCCCCACGCGGGCGTCGAGGCCGAGCTCTTCCTTGAGCTCGCGGCGCAGAGCGGCGTCGAGCGTCTCGTGGCCTTCGAGCCGGCCGCCCGGCAGCACCCAATAGCGCTGGCCACGCTTGCGGTGCTCGACGAGCAGGATCTGCTTCTGCCGCACGATGATCGCCGCCACGCGCAGCTGCGGCGTGACCGGGTTAAAGGCTTGCACCAGGGACGCCAGACTGACCAGCGATGTGCTCATCGTAGTGCCGGTCCTGTCCCGCTACTCGCGCGGCAGCTGCAGCGACTGGCCGGGCCTGAGCAGCGGCGTCTGCAGCCGGTTGGCCTGGAGGATGGCCTCGACGTGGGGCCGAGGGTCACCCCGGTAGTGGGCGGCGGCGATGCTCCAGACCGTGTCGCCGGCCTCCACAACCACCCGGTCGCTCGCCTGCGGCCCACTGCCATAGGCGAGCCGGCCGGTGGCCAGCAGTAGCCCGGCCGCCAGGACGGCAATGCGGCCCCAACCTCGGCGACGCTGGGGTCGCGGGTAGGCGTGTCGGGCACCGTCCTGCACGAACATGTGTTCGTTTACGAAGCTAGCACGAACAGGCGTTCGCGTCAAGACCCTGCACGAACAAGTGTTTGCAAGGGGCGAACGGATGTGCTAGCATGGCCCCGTTTTGCAGATTCATGAGGGGCGGTTGGACGTCGGTGTTGCTTGGAAATTCGCCGATGTCGACCCGAAAATTTCTGTGCTACCATGCTGTGATCGCGGTCTGAACCCCTCCTCTCTCCCCTCCCTGGACGCGCCGCTTGGGACGGCGCCGGGTGCGAGATGATCGGCTCTTGGCCGTCGACATCGGCGATAAAGGGAGGGGACGATATGCCCGAACCGTTGACCAGCAGGCAGCGGGAGATCCTGGAGTACCTGAGGTTTCGACAGAAGATCCGCAGTTACCCACCGACGGTTCGCGAAATTGGCGAAGCGGTCGGGCTCTCCTCCAGCTCAACGGTTCAAAACCACCTCAACACCCTCGAGCGGAAGGGTTATATCCGTCGAGATCCCACCAAGTCGCGCACGATTGAAGTCGTCGACATCGACGAAATGCAGGCCAAGCTCAGCAAAGTGGTGGCCGTGCCGCTTATCGGACGTGTCGCCGCCGGCCAGCCGATCCTCGCCGAGGAGAACATCGAAGACCACCTGGTCCTCAGCCAGGAACTCGTGGGCTCGGATAATGCCTTCGCCCTCGAGGTCCACGGCGACAGCATGAAGGACGTCGGTATCCTCTCCGGCGACTTCGTCGTGGTGCGCCCCGGCAAAGATGCACCGAATGGCAGTATCGTCGTTGCCCGGCTGGAAGACGACCAGACCAACGAGTCCACTGCCACCGTCAAGCGGCTCTTTCGCGAGGCCAACCGGGTGCGACTGCAGCCAGAGAACGCGGCCTACGAGCCGATCTACAGCACGGCCGCCCAGCTCGAGGGCCAGGTGGTCGCGGTGGTGCGACTGCTGCGCTAAGCCCCTCGGGCTAGGCGCTGCGGTTCATGCCCGGCACGCGGAAGCGCTCAAACTTCGGCAGCAGCCGCCGCGGTAAGGCGCCCCGCATCAGCACACCGTCGCCGCGGTAGTCAACCGCATCGACGTTGCCGTGGGCATGAAATTCTGCCTGGCGCGCGTTCTCGGTGTACGGCAGCAGCACCTCGATCGTGACCATTTCACCGGGCAGGGCTTGGGCGATCGCGCGGCCCAAGGAGTCCAGGCCGGTTTTCCGCAGTGCGGAAATCGGCACCACCGCGAGGTACGGCGACCAACCCTCAGCCAGGAGCTGTTCGACGGCCGACGGGCTCAGCTGATCCACCTTGTTGAGCGCCAGCACCTTCGGCTTCTCGAGTGCCCCGAGGTCCTGCAGCGTTTCGTGCACCGCCTCCATCTGGTCGCGCCCGTTGTAGCGCGTCGCATCGAGCACGTGCAGCAAGAGGTCGGCCTGTTGCACCTCTTCGAGGGTGGCCTTGAAGGCGGCCACCAGGTCGGTGGGCAATTTCTGGATGAAACCGACGGTGTCCGTAAAGAGCACCTCCCGCCGGTTGGGTAGGCGCACCATTCGGGTCGTCGGATCGAGGGTGACGAACAACGCATCCTCGACCTGCACCTGGGCGTGGGTCAACGCGTGGAGCAAGGTCGATTTGCCGCTATTGGTGTAACCGACGATGGCGACCACCGGGTAGGCGACGCGCTGGCGTCCCTCGCGACGTAGCGCCCGCTGCTTGCGGATCTCCTTGATCTCGCGGTCGAGCTCGCGGATCCGGTGGCGAATGCGACGGCGATCGCTCTCGAGTTTCTGCTCACCGGGACCGCGGGTGCCGACGCCCGCGCCCAGGCCGGAGAGGTCGCGGCCACCCTGCAGACGCGGAAGCAAATGATGCAGTTGCGCCGCCTCTACCTGCAGCCGGCCCTCTTTGGTGCGGGCACGCTGGGCGAAGATGTCCAGGATCAATTCGGTGCGGTCGATCACCTTGACGTCGAGCTTGCGCTCCAGGTTGCGCTGTTGGCGCGGTGAGAGCTCTTCATTGAAGACCAGCAGGTTGAAGTCGGCGTCGTGCTTCAGGGCGTGCAAGGCTTCGACCTTGCCCTTGCCGATGAAGAGCGCGGGATCCGGTTTTTGCCGCCGCTGGGTGTCGGTGCCGACCACGACCACACCGGCCGTCTTTGCCAGCTCGGCCAGCTCGAGCATCTGCTCTTCCACGGCGGCCAGTCCCTGGTCCTCGTAATCGAGCGACATCAGATAGGCACGCTCGTGCCTGCCATTGGAGTTCCGGATCAACTCGCCTCTGCCGTCATGATAGCGGCGCCCAGTCGCTCGATCGCTACCTCGGGATCCGGTGGAATCCAGGTCACGCGCGGGTCGGCACGGAACCAGGTGAGCTGGCGGCGAGCATACTGGCGCACCTGCCGCACCGTCGAGGCGCACGCCGCCTCGAGCGTGAGCCTGCCATCGAGGAAGGCCGCCATCTCCGGGTAACCGTGGCCGAGGCGCCGCAGGTCAGCCTTGGGGAAATCATGCCGGATGCCGGTCACCTCGTCGATGAAACCACCGTCAATCATCCGCTGCACCCGCGCTTCGATCCGCTGGTCGAGTTCCGCGAGCGGCACATCCAGGCCGAGCACGGTCGTTGACCAGGGCGGCGGGTTCGAGGTACGCGCCTCGCTGGGACGCCGACCGGTGGCGGCGTGAATCTCGAGCGCGCGGATCAAGCGGCGCGGGTTGCGCCGCGCCCGGTCGGCGGCCGCGGGATCGATGCGGCGCAGCTCGGCCTCCAGCGCCTCGGTGCCCTCCTCATCGAGACGCTGCTCGAGCGCCGCGCGCAGGGTCGGGTCCGGTGGCGCGTCGCCGAGATTCCAACCGTCGAGCACGGCGCGGAGATAGAGGCCGGTCCCTCCCTGTAGCACCGGGAGATGCCGCCGAGCGGCGATCGCCGAGATCGCGTGGAGGGCGACCCGCTGGTAGTCCGCGGCGGTGAAGAGTTCGTCGGGGTCGACGACGTCGATGCCATGCAAGGAAACACCACGGAGCTCGACTCTGGTTGGCTTGTTGGTGCCAATGTCGCAGTGACGGAACACCTGCCGCGAGTCCATCGAGACGAGCTCGCCGTTCAGCCGTTCGGCGACACGGATCGCCAGCTCGGTCTTGCCGCTGGCCGTCGGCCCGACGATCGCCACTAGGCGCAGACTGGCTAGGGCCGTTTGAACAACCGCCTCAATTGGTCATCCGGCAGGATGACCGTTGTCGGCCGGCCATGCGGGCAACTGATGGGCTCCTCGGTGATGGCCAGCGAGCTCAGCAGTTGGCGCGCCGATTCCGGCGTCATCGCGTCACCAAAGCGGACCGCGCTATGACACGCGAGCAGCGCCGCCGTCTCGCGCAGCCGGCGGTCGGGGGTTCGCTCCCCGAGTAGGTCGGTGAGGATCAGTTCCAGGACGCGCCCGACCCGACCTTCCGGCATGTCGGCGGGCGCCGAGCGGATTCGGATCGTGTGCGGACCGAAATGCTCCCCCTCAAAACCGAGGGTTTGCAACCACGGCTCGTGCTCCTGAAAAGCCGCCACCTGGCCGGGCGTCAGGTCGAGGACATGCGGGATCAGCAGGAGCTGGCTCAACGGCTGCCGCTGCTCGAGGCGACGGACGATGCGGTCGAACAGCACCCGCTCGTGCGCGGCATGCTGGTCCACCAGAACCATCGCATCGGGTGCCTCCGCCACGAGGTAACCGCGCAGGAGCTGCCCGACGTACTCCAGGGGCGGCAGCCGCGGGCCGTCAATCTTTCTTCCCTCTTGGCCGTCCATCTCCCTCCCCGGCTCGCCGGGGAGGGTCGGGATGGGGGCGGTCTCTCGAAGCTCGAGCAGGGGTCCACCGGTCGCGGACTGCAACTCATAAATCGGGCTCTGCCGAAGCGCGCGGAAGCAGGCACGCTCGACGGCCGCGAAGATCGCGCCTTCGTTCCGAAAGCGGACCTCACGCTTGGTGGGATGGACGTTGACGTCGACCTCGGC
>DATNNA010000011.1:0-3827 GCA_035602075.1 Binatus sp. (SeqCode)
TATCACCACGCTGCTGCATCCGGAAGTGCTCAATCGCGCTGCCGGCGTCTCCGTCCTGGGCGGAGGCCCGCTCTGGAGCTTCCCCCTGCGGCTGGTTGATCACGTGCTGCGGACGATCGCGGCCTTCAACCTCTGGGGTGATGCCGAGCGCCAATACAATGTTCCGCACCTGCCGCTGTTCGATCCGCTGGTGGGCCTCGCGTTTCTGGCCGGAGTCGTGGTGGCCTTCCGGCGATGGCGCGAGAGTTCTTACGCGCTCCTCCTGGCATGGCTTGGCGTCTTCACGCTCGTCGTCGCGCTTTCCGACCGCACCCCGCACATGCTGCGCGGCAGCGGGCTGGTTCCGGCGGCTTACCTGCTCGCCGCGGTGGGCCTCGACGCCGTCCTCCAGAAAGTCTGGCCGCGCCGCGTTGCGCTGGTCGCGGCCGCGGTCTGGGTGCTAAGCCTTGCCTGGACGACCACCTTCTACTTTGCCGTTTACCCGACGCTACCGGGTCTGTATATCGAGTTCATGGGTGATCGGGTCGACGTCGGGCGATTCATCGATGCCAGTGATTGGAACGGTCGCCGTCTCTACGTCGGCATCACCTACACCAGAAACGGCAAGGTCAATCCGGATCCATTCCGCGCCATCCCGATTCAGTACATGACCGAGGGGCACGTCGCCTGGACGTTTCTGGACTATCGTCGTGTGGGCGAACTGCCGGGCAGCGTGCCGATCGCGGTCGTGGTCGACGCCAAGGACTCTTACCTGCTCGCAAGGCTCGCGGAGCGCTTTCCGGATGGCCGCGTCGCATATGTCTTGCCCCTACCGCAGCGTCCGGTCGCCGTCTTTCTTCATGGGGATGGCGGCGCTTTCCATCCGGCGGCGGCCAGCGGTCCCTATTCGAACTGGTAATCGTCAGCGAAGCCCGACCGCCTCCTGAACACGATGCAACGTGCTGTTCGCGACCGGCGTCAAGCGGTCGGCCGCTCGGCGGAGCTGCTGCATCAACGCGGGGTCATCGGATCGGATCTCGCGATAGCGCTGCTGGATCGGGCTCAGCGCCTCGATCACGGCGTCGGCCACTGCACTCTTGAGCACGCTGTACGACTTGCCCTCGAACTCGCCCTCGACGGCCGGCCAATCCAGCTCCTTGATGGTGCGATAGATCTCCAGCAAGTTGCGAACGCCGGGGCCGGCTGGGAAGTGGACGGCCGGCTCGGCATCGGTCTGCGCCCGGGCCAGCTTCTTCCGGATCAGGTCGGGCGGATCGAGCATGAAGATCGCGTGGCCGGGCGTTTCGGCCGCCAGGCTCTTGCTCATCTTCTTCTCGGGGTCGTCGAGACCCTTGATCTCGGCGCCGGCCTTCTTGATCAACGCTTCCGGGATGACGAGGATGTTCCCGTACCGCTGGTTGATCCGCTGACCGATGTCGCGCGTGTACTCGATATGCTGACGCTGGTCCTCCCCAACGGGCACGTACTTCGTGTCGTAGAGCATGATGTCGGCGGCCATCAGCGACGGGTAGGTCAGGACGCCGGCGCCGATCCGCTCGCGTCCCTGCCGCGCGGTTCGATCCTTGAACTGGGTCATGCGCTCCAGCCAGCCGATCGGGGTAAAGCACTCGAAGATCCAGGCCAGCTCCGCATGCGCGGAGACGTGCGACTGGATGAACATCGCCTGGTCGGGCTTGATCCCGCTGGCCAGGTAGATGGCGGCGAGGTCGAGGGTGTTTTCCCGGAGCGCGGCCGGGTCCTGGGGCAGCGTAATGGCGTGCAGGTCGACGATGCAGAAGATGTTCTCGTACTTGTCCTGGTCGCGGACCCAGTTGCGGATTGCGCCGAGGTAGTTGCCAATGTGGAGGCCACCGCTCGGCTGGATGCCGCTGAACACTCGAGGCCTCGATGCCGACTGCATCCACGAATGTTAAGGAACGCGATCTCCGCCGGCCCGGGCTACATCAGCTGGATCGTGTAGGTAAAGTCCGCCGTGACCGTCTTGCCGGCGACGACGGTGACCGTCCTGGGGCCGGTGAATCCGGCGAATCCGCGCCTGGCCGACCCGTCCTCCGCCACCTGGACGCTGTAGGTTCCCGGCTTGAGATCGATTCGGTAGGCGCCGGACGAATCGGTTGTGGTGGTAGACGTGCTCGTGCTGTCGATCAACTGAAACGTCACGGTGGTGCCCGCCATCGGCCGCGCCGGGCACTCGGTCTGCTCCGGCCGGTAGGCGCCGCCGCAGGCGCGGAGCTGGAGATGGCCGTTCACCGTGCCCGTTGATGCGCCGAAGACGATAGGGCCGGCAGCGCAACCCGTAAGGGCGATCGCGAGCAGGCATGCGCCGATGACTCGCTGGAACATCCTCACTCCTATATGACGGTCCGGGCGCTCAAAAGGTTCCGATTGCCCCCGTGAACTCGCGGCTGAACTCAACTACAATCCGCGCCGTGGCCGAGCGGCTTGCATCCCGGACCCTGCGCAACAGCGTGCTCGTGGTTGGGGCACGAGCCCTGGCCAAGCTAGCGGTCTTTGTCGTCGTCGTATTGCTCTGGCGGCACCTGGGCGCTGGCGACTATGGGCGGTTCGCCGCCATGATCGTCTACGTCACGCTCGTGGGGGTCATTGCCGACCTCGGGTTGCAGACGGTGTTCATCCGCGATGCCTCTCGAGACCGCAGCGTCTTGCCGCGCTACCTCGCGAACCTGCTCAGCGCCCGACTGCTCCTCTCGCTCGTGGCGCTCGTCATCCTGGCGGTGGCGCTGCGCCTCCTCAGTCCCGCGCTGTTTCCCTACACGCTGCCTGCCTTCGTGCTCCTGCTGACGACCAGTTACTCGAGCCTGCTCCGGGCCGTCTTCTATATCCGGGGCCGGCTCGGCTACGAGGCGATCGCCATCGTCGCCGAATCGCTTCTCCTGCTCGGGCTGACGATCGTCGCCATCGAGCGGCGGGCAACCTGGGATGCATTCCTCTGGGTCTACGCGGTCAGCTACCTCTTCACCTGTCTCTTTGCGTTTGGCGTGATTCGATGGCGATGGCACGAACACGTCGGCGTGCGGCTCGAGCCTGCCTTCGTACGCCGACTGCTCGCCGCCGGCCTCCCCCTGGCCCTCGCCTTCACCATCACGACCGTCTACGCGCAGCTCGACATCGTCCTCCTGCAGCTCTTCACGAACTTCCAGGTGGTCGGCTGGTACTCAGCGGCGAACAAGTACGTCGACGCGGTCGCCTGGGTGCCGCAGTCGGCGATGGGCGCGGTCTTTCCGGCGCTGGCACTGCTCGCCGCGAGCGATCGCCGCCGGTTGGTGTTTGCCTACGAGAAGTCGTACAAGATGCTCGCCATCCTCGGCCTGCCGCTGGCCGTCGGCATCGGCGTGTCGGCCGATGCCATCGTCCATGTCACCCGCGGCTTCGAGGAGTCGATCCCGGCGCTGCGCATCCTCGCCCCGTCGGTTGCGCTGCTGTTCGTGAACAACGCCTTCATCTACACTCTGACGGCGATCAACCGCCAGCTCGATTTCACGCGACTCGCCCTCTTTACCCTCGTCGTGAATGTCGTTCTCAACCTGGCGCTGATCCCGCCGTACAGCTACCTGGGGGCCGCGGCCGCCTCGACCATCACCGAGGTCGCGCTCTTCGCGGGCGGCTGGTGGTTGCTGCGGCGGCATCTGGCCTCGCTCTCGATGGTGGGCAGCGTCGCTCGCGTGCTTGCCAGCGCCGCGATCATGGGAATCGTCGTCTACAGCTTCCGCTCGTGGCCGCTGCTCATCGTGGTGATCCTCGGGGCCGCCGTCTACCTGGTCGCGCTCCTGGCCCTGCGGGCCCTCAACGCCGAAGAATGGTCGATC
>DATNNA010000012.1:0-6896 GCA_035602075.1 Binatus sp. (SeqCode)
CACGCGCGATGCAACCAGCCCGTCGTAGCCGGCGACGGCGACCTCCACCATTCGCATCCGGTCTTCTGCCGGAGCGACGGGTGCCGCCGTCCGGTGGGGTGGCGTCGCGTTCGGCATCAACCAGACCTGATCGACATCCGCAACGCCAAGCAGCTGGCGGGCCGCGGCGATGTGGCCGTTGTGCACGGGGTCGAACGTCCCACCCAAAATGCCGATGTCAGCGTTGCGGATCGTAGACAAACTCCACATCGGAAATCCGTACCATCTCGCCCCCGTGCGCCCCATGGCGCGCGAGGGCGTCGTTCAATCCCCAGCGATCGAGCATGCGCTGGAAATGGGCCAGTCCTTCGGGGTTGGTCATGTCGGTCATCGCCAGCAGCCGCTCGAGCTGGTCGCCCGAGACTAAGAATCCGCCCTCGACCGGCTCGATCGTGAAGGGTTCCGCCGAGCTCGGACCGCGGTAGACCTTGAGCGCCGGTAGCGGTTCGGGCGGCGCTTCACGCTTCCGCTTTTCGAGCATACGCCAGGCGGCCCAGAGCAGGTCGTTGACCCCTTCGCCGGTGGCCGCCGAGACGGGAAAAGTGCGGTGGCGGAGTTTTACCATGCGCTGCCGGAAGGCGAGCACTTCCGACGCGTCCGTGACGGCGTCCATCTTGTTCAGCGCCACCAGGTGCGGGCGGCGCGCCAGGGCCGCGCTGTATTTCTTGAGCTCGCTCCGCACCTGCTGGTAATCACTCCACAGCCTGTCCTGGTCGCCGGCGGTGGCGTCGATGACGTGGATCAGCACGCGGGTGCGATCGACGTGGCGAAGGAACTGCAGGCCGAGACCCGCGCCCGCGTGCGCGCCTTCGATCAACCCGGGCAGGTCCGCCATCACGAAGGTGGCCTCCTCGGCGAGCTCCACCACGCCGAGCACCGGCTCGAGGGTGGTGAAGGGATAGTCGGCGATCTTTGGTTTTGCCGCGCTCGCGGCCGCGAGGAGCGTTGATTTACCGGCGTTCGGCAGCCCCAGCAGGCCGACATCCGCAATCAGCCGCAGCTCCAGCCAGAGCCATGTGGACGGCCCCGGTTCGCCCAGCTCCGCAAAACGCGGCGTCTGTCGGGTCGACGTCTTGAAGCTGGCATTGCCGCGCCCGCCCCGCCCGCCCTTGGCGACCACGAGGCGTTGCCCCTGGGCGACCAGGTCCGCGATCGTTTTTCCCTCTTCATCCTTGACCAGTGTTCCCGGGGGAACCTGCAGCACGATGTCCGTGGCGTCCTTCCCGTGCTTCCGGCTGCCGCCGCCTCGCCCGCCACGGCCCGCGGGGAAGTGGTGCTTGAAGCGGTAGTCCTGCAACGAGTTGAGCTGCCGCGAGACTTCAAGGATGACATTGCCGCCGCGGCCGCCGTTTCCGCCATCGGGGCCGCCGCGCGGTACGAACTTCTCGCGGCGGAAACTCAAGGCCCCGGCGCCACCGTCACCGCCCTTGACGAAGATCTTGACCCGATCCGTGAACATCAGTCCGCGCCTGCCGGTGGCTTGATCGGAGCCCGGTCAGCCCGGCCCGGGCCGGAGCGGACCTCTGCTCGACCGACTAGACCGCTTCGGCGAGCACGGAGACTTTCTTGCGCCCGTGACCGGTCCGCTCGAAGCGGACCACGCCGTCGACGAGGGCGAACAGCGTGTGATCGCGCCCCATCCCAACGTTGGTCCCTGGGAAAATCGCCGTGCCTCGCTGGCGAAGGATGATGGTGCCGGCGTTGACCGCCTGGCCCGCGCCCGTCTTCATACCCAGCCGCTGGCCGACGCTGTCGCGTCCGTTCCGTGAGCTGCCTGCGCCTTTCTTGTGTGCCATGTCTTACTCCTGCGTGGTCTTCGGTGCGGCGGCCGCCGCGGGTTTGCGCGCTTTTGGTGCCGGCTTCGCGCTCGCCGGCCGTTCCGCTGCCACGGGACGGGCATTCGCCGCCGGCCGCTCGCCGCTCTTGCCCTCGGGAGCCCGGATCGCGCCGATGCGCAGTTCCGAAAGCTGCTGCCGGTGCCCGGTCTTGCGCCGCTTGCGCTTCCGTGCCTCGAACTTGAACACGATGATCTTGTCGCCCGAACGGTGCGACACCACCGTCGCCTCGACTGCCGCCCCTGACACGAAGGGCGTCCCCACCATCGGCCCGCCATCGCCAGCAACCATCAGGACCGAATCGAGGCGCACGGTCTCGCCGACGTTGGCGGAGACGCGATCGACCACGATTCGATCTCCCTCCGACACTCGGAACTGCTTTCCACTGGTGGCGACGATGGCATACATGGATAAAGCGCCCCCGGGCGCGACTTTGTAGTCTATCACCTGACCGCTTCGGGGCCCTTGTCGACGTGCGACTCGTAGAACTGGGTGATCGCGGCCTGGTCATAGCCATCCAGGAACTGGACGTAGTGCCAGGCCACCAGCGCGACCTTCTTGGTCATGCCCTGGGCGTAGGGCGTGATCACCATCTTGACCTCACCGTAGGTCGGCTCGAGGGGAGCCAGGTTCTGGACGTAGTTCTCGAGCTGGTTCTTGAGCGTGGTGCAGTCGCTCCCGCTGGGGCAGTTGTAGAGGATCGCAATCCCCCCGTGCTCCAGGTTGTGGACGAATTGGCCCTCGACCAGGGGGGCGCTCGAGGTGCCGATCGTCTGCCAGGGAACGGGAGCGTCCGGCTGGCCATAGTGCGGCCCAGAGGTGGGCGGGTAGAACTTGTAGGTCAGGGCCTGGCTTACCGGGACGTGGCTGGCTGTCCCCTCATCGGCGATCAGCTGGCCCACGAGCGTGCTGACCGGGTTGAACGGCAGCCGGTTGGCGTTCACCTGCTGGGAGGCGTGGTTGAGGGCGAGCGCGACGATCAGGATCGCCACGGCGGCCGTGCCCAGGATGCCGCCGATGAGAAGCAGGTTGCGTCGATCGCGAGCGCGCTGCCGCGCCGCCGCCTCTTCCCGCTGCTGCTGTCGCAGCGCCTTCAGCTCCTTTTGGGTTCTAGACACTGTCCCTCATTCTCCCAAACGGACATGGTTGCCAAACGGCGCAAGTCAGCCCGCGGTCACGATCACGGGCGATTGGTCTGAACCGCCGGTGATCTGGGCGTTGCTGCTGTTGCCCGAGACAACATTGGCGTGCGGCCCGAGCGAGGCGCCCTTGAGCCTGGCGGTGAAGGTGATCATCAGGGTGGCGCCATTGAACCCGCCCGCGGGGATGACAAACGGTCCCCACTGCGGCGTCGCCGAACCGGGGGCCGGTTGTAATCGCGAGCCGGCGCTCTGCCCGTTGATCGAGATGATGTTGCTCGACTCGTAGGCAAAGCCTTGCGGCAACGTGTCGGTCACGGTCACCGCCTGGGCCGCGTCGTTGCTATCGTTCTCCACGGTAATCACGTAGATGACCGTGCCGTTCTGGACGGCGTAGGGCGCCGTCGCGGCCACGGTCATCGTGATCGGCACCTTCGTGCTCTTGCCGACGGAAACGGGTGCGGTGTTGCCGATCGTCTGGGGCGGGACGTCTGCGGCGGCGGTGACGGCGGCCGTCAGGTTGTAGACCCCCGGCGCCACCGCGGGCAGGACCCTGGCCTGAAAGGTGACACGCAGCAGGCCCGGCACCCCACCGCTCGCCCCGGGGATATCCCATGCCGACCAGAGCGGGAGGAGGCTGTTCCCCGGTGGATCGACCGTCGCCACGCGCCGGCCGTTGCCTTCGAGGATGGTCGTCGTGTTGTAGAGGAAGCCCGGCGCCAGGCTTACGGAGACCACCACGCTTTTCGCGACGGCGGAGCCGACATTGGCGACCGAGATGACGTAGGTGGCCAAGCCACCGGTCGCCACCTGGCCGGCGGTGGCGGCGGCCGTCAGGGTCAGCGAGGGCCGCGGCTCGACGACGAGCGCGACCGGATCGCCCTGATCGATCTCCGTGGCGGTGGAAGTCGTGATCTTGACCTGGTTCTTGTAATCACCGGGGTTCAGCGCCACCTGCACCCTGAAGCTCAGGACCAGGGCGCTGATCGTGTTGCCGTTGCCCGCCGGGATGGTCCAGGTGCCCCACGATGGGCTGCCTTTCGCCGCCGGATCGCTGGTGTCCGTCCGGATGGCATTGCCACCCAGCGTCGTCAACTCGTAGTAATGGAATCCGGGCGGGAGGATGTCTTCAACGACCACCCCGCGAGCCGGCCCGGCGCCCGTATTGCGGATCGAGAGCGTGATCCCCGTAAAGACGCCGGGCGAGATGTGTCCTTTGTGGTCGGCCCCGGCCGGAGCATCGGTGCTCTGGGTGATGACCAGGCGCGAGCTCTCGCTGCCACTACAGGCGGCCAGCACCAGTGGGCTGAGCAGCAGGCTCACGGCGAGAGCGTTTGCGATTTTTCTCAGTGACTTTGGGGCCATCGGGATTCTTCAGCGGAAGCGGGATCCCGCATTCGCCCAGCAATCGCGTCAGCAGGCGCATCGGCATCCCAACGACGTTGTCGTAGGGCCCGCGGATCGATCTGACCAGCCGGTGGCCCTCGCCCTGTATAGCGTAGGCACCCGCCTTATCCTGCGCTTCCCCCGTCCGTACGTATGCGTCGATCACGCTGGATGAAAGTTCACGCATCGTGACATCCGTGCGCGAGATCCCATGGGCCTGACATCCCGAGCGTCCGTCGATCACGTGAACCGCGGTGTAGACCTGGTGCCTTCGTCCCGAGAGCGATCGCAAGAAGGCGGCGGCCTGGCGGCGGTCGTTGGGTTTCCCGTAGATGCGGCGATCGCGGACCACCTCCGTATCCGCGGCGACCACGATCGCCCCCGGCGCTCGGCTCGCGACCGCGTTCGCTTTCGCGGCTGCGGCCCAGGCCACATAGCGCAACGGTCCGAGCGGCGCCGGTGGCCGTTCCTCGATCTCCGGGGCCACCGCTCGGAAGACAACGCCCGCTTGCATCAGGATGTCGATGCGCCTCGGCGATGTCGACGCCAGCACGATGGGTCGCATGATCTCTCCGGCGATCAGAGCCCGAGCATGCGCAGCAGCAGGGCGGGCGCAACGCCGCACGCGATCGACACGGCCGGACCGACCCAGCCCAGTGCCGACCGGGGCCGCTCCGGCCATGACGCCAGCGCGTGGCGGTCGAGCAGGGGCGCCAGCTGAAGCCCCGCGAGCACGAGCGCGGCCAGCAATCCGAGGGCAAGTCCAGCTTGAAGGGCGGCGATGACCGCCATCGCGGCTCCAGCGAAGGTCACCGCGGGCGGCCAGTTGGAGCGGGCGAGCAGCACCACCCGGCCGGCCGTGCCCGACCAGCGCTCCGGCATCGCCTCGACCCGGACGATGGCGAGATCGATCAGCAGCAGCGCCCCGGCCAGCAGACCGAGCCCGAGCGCGTCACGCGCGCTGATCCCGAGCAGGAGCAGGGCGAAGAGGAGCTGGTCACGAACGATCGCCGAACGACCACCGCGGTCGACCAGCCACGCCAACACGATCTGGGCCACCAACAGCAGGGCCCCGAGCGCCGCGACCCATTGGAACCGAACGAGGCTCGAGGCGGTCGCCGTCCCGAGTGCGAGCATGACGAGAAACCCGGTGGCGGGGAGCACGATCATCCGGATCAGCGCGGCGCTCGAGGCCAGCACCATGAGCACCAGTCCCAGCGCCAGCACCGCCGCCTGGACGCGGCCACTCCACGCGGGCGTCGCCAGCGCCTGGAGCACCGCTGTCAAGCCAAGCACGCCGAAGGCAATCCAGGCGAGGTGCTCCTTATCCTTCGCCAGCACCGTCGCGACCGCGATCAGTGCTCCCAGCGCCGCCCAGCGCACGCCGGGCGCCGACGCGCTCACCGCCAGGACGCCGAGCAGGGCGGCCCACTCGGCGCCGACCGGGGTGAGGGCGGCACCGGCGACCAGCACGACGGCGATGGCGAGCAAGATCGTCCCGCTCACGTTGACCGAGAGGTCGAAGAGGACGACGCGGGCGATCGACGGACCGATCCCGGCAACGACCGCCGCGACCGCGGCGAGCCCGAGCAGCGCAAGGCTGACCGGGACGCGCAGCGGGCCGGGCAGACGCCAGCGTTGGCCGGCAAGCGGCATCAGGGCCATGGCTCCGGCGAGGCTCGCGGTCACCGGTCCGGCTGGAACGGCGGCGAGAATCACGGCCGCCGCTCCCGCCACCATCAGCGCCTGGCCTTGCAGCCGCTCGCGTTGGTCGATCGGACTCGCAAACCAGGCGGCACCGAGCGCACCCAGGAACCACGGCACGGCGCTGAGGAGCAACGGGTTCTCCCCGATCGGCAGCCGCGAGGCGAGGAAGAGGGCCGCGAGCAGCGCCGCGGCGATGGTGGTGATGCGTCGCGTCAGGCCTTCGAAGCTCGAGTTGACGCGTTTGCCGGGGCGCGGCAGAAGCAGCGTCGCGACGATCGGTCCGATTGCCCACGTGCCCGTAGCGGGGTCGACCAGCAGCGCGAGCGACCACGCGGCCGCCAACACCGCGCCGATGGTTCCGGCCTGGCGGCGCCGTCCGGCGCTGCCGTAGGCAACCAGAAGGCTCAGGATAAACAGCGCAGCCGGGAGGTAGACGATCATGGCCGCGTCAGCACGTTGAAGACCGCGATGGCGAAAGCGCCCCAGATCAGGAAGCGACTCCAGTCCGGCACGGTCGGTAACGACATGCTGGGCAATTTCCAGGCGATCATGGGCGCCACACTCTTCCCTTCCCGCTGAGGCCCCGAACGTTTCCCTCCCCCGCGTGCGCGGGAGGGCATGGTGGGGGCCCGCAGCCGCCAGGCGGCGAGCCCGAGCACGAGCGCCACCACCAGCGACACGACCAGCGCCGGCCAGGTCCCGCCACCGGCGACGATCCCGAATGGGCTCGTCGCGATCGTTCCACCGGGGACCAGCCGAACGGTCGCGGCAGCGGGCACCACGAGGTTGC
>DATNNA010000013.1:0-7603 GCA_035602075.1 Binatus sp. (SeqCode)
CTCGTCGCCACCGCGGTGGGGATGAGCGTGCGTCACTACATCCCGTTCGCGTCGACCTTCGCGGCGTTCTTCAGCCGGGCGTACGACTTCATCCGCATGGCGGCCATTTCGCAGGCGAATATTCGCCTCTCCGGCTCCCATGCCGGCGTCGAGATCGGCGAGGATGGCCCGTCGCAGATGGCGCTCGAGGACCTGGCGATGATGCGGGCGATCCATGGGTCGACCGTCCTCTATCCGTCGGACGCCACCTCGACCGCGCAGCTCGTCAAGGCGATGGCTGACCAACCGGGGATCAGCTATCTCCGCACCACCCGGGGCGCCTACCCCGTGCTCTATGACGACGGGACGAAGTTCGCGATCGGCGGCTCGAAGCTGGTCCGGAGCGATCCGAACGACCGGGTGACCTTGATCGGAGCGGGCGTGACCGTCCACAACTGCCTGGCGGCGGCCGACGAACTCGAGGCTGAAGGCATCAAGACGCGCGTCATCGACCTCTATAGCGTCAAACCGGTCGACAAGGTGACACTGCAGGAGGCGGCGGCCCTGACGCGGGGCCGCCTGGTGGTCGTGGAGGACCACTACCCCGAGGGCGGCCTCGGCGCCGCCGTGATGGAGGCTCTGGCCGCGGACATGGACCCGCCGCGGATCGTGCACCTCGCGGTTCGGGGCCTGCCGGGTTCCGGAAAGCCCGTGGAGCTGATGGACAAAGCGGAGATCTCAGCGCGGCACATCGTGGCGGCCGCCAAGCGACTCTACGGAATATAGGAGGGAGCGATGGCCGTTCTGAAAATCCTGGAGCTAGTCGGGACCTCGAAGGAAAGTTGGAGCGACGCCGCCCGCGAGGCCGTCAACGAGGCGGCAAAGACGGTGCGCGGCATCGAGACGGTCGAGGTGGTGTCCTCGAAGGCGGTCGTCCAGAACAACCGCCTGACGGAGTACCAGGTGCAGGTTCGGATCGGCTTCCGCATCGAGCGGACCGCCGCCAGCACCTCGAAGAAAAAGGCATAAGGGCGCCGGCGCCATGCTGCGAAGCCTCTTCGGCTCAAAGGTGCACCCGCGCGTCTTCTTGCCTCCCGGGATAACGCTGCCCGCCAGCGCGGTCGAGGCTCACCGGCGCCGGCACCCGGCGGCCCTGGGTCAGGCGAAGGCGGGGCAGACGCAAAATTTCATCGTCTTCTCTGATGGAACCGCGGACGGCGACGCCGCCGCGCAAGCGATGCTCGACCGCGCGGAGGCCGACTATGCCGCGACGCAGATCTGGTTCGGCGGGCTGACGCCACCGAGCTTGCCCTTTTACGTCTACGCCGATCCCAACGCCGGCGGCGCGTATCACATGACCTGCGCGGGGACGGACGTCCACGTCCTCTCCGACCCGGTACGGGCACCCGGATTCCTGACCGCGGAAATCGTCGAGGTGTTCGAGGCCGCCATCAACAACGGCTGGGACTGCGCCGTGACCAACGGCGAATCGCTCTCGCGCGTGCTCGCGTTCGAGCGACATCCGGAGATCGCGACGGAGTTCAATCCGACGGAGCAGGATTGGTGGGCGCAGGGGCACCGCGACTACGTCAACGACAACTCCGCCGGCGACACGGACCAGATCGCGGCCGGCTGCGGAGACCTCTTCCTCTACTACCTGCACTCCCAGCTGACGTTCGATTGGACGACCGTGTGCGGGGCGGGCGGTCCCACGCTGGGTGCGACCTACCAGTTGTTGACCGGCTACGACCCGCAACAAGGGTTCAACGATTTCATCACGGCGCTGAGCACCATCGACCAGGGCGGCACGCTGGCGCTCCCTCCGTCGGGGAACCCCTTTCCGATCAAAACCTAACCGGGCGGGTGCGTCGTCCAGCGGCCCATCGCGCACTCGGCCGAAATTACGACGGCCTCGTGTGCGCGCACAGGCCGCATACGACGTCCGCACTGTTACGCGCGAAAGCGCGGCTCGCCCTGCGGGCTCGCTGACCTAAGTCAATACGGCAGCTCGTCTTCGGCCATACCGAAGTGGTGGCCGACCTCGTGCCGCATCGTCTCGCGCACCTCTTCCGCCAGCTCCCGATCGTTGGCGACAACGTTCTCGTGGTTGCGCTGGTAGAGAACGATGCGCTCCGGCAGGCCGTGTTCGAGCACGGTCGCGCCCTCGTAGAGCCCGAGCAGGTCCGGGTCTTCTCCCTCCCGGACGGCCTCGATGTCGGGCAGGTCATCGACCACGATCATGGTGTTGGCCATTTGGTCCTGAAACGCTTCCGGGATGCCGGCGAGCGCGTCCTCGGCCAACCGGGCAAAGTGGTTGCGCGAAACGCGGTGCGGCACCCCGTAGGCTTGCGGCCGTAGCGCCGCCGCGCGCCGAAACGCCGTGACGGCGTCGCTATCGTCGAGCCAGACGCGCACCCGCCCGAGCAAATTCCAGGTCGCGGCGTCCTCTTCTCGGTCGAGCGCCTGCTGCGCGAAATCGGCAGCCGCCGCCATGTCGCCCCCGCGGTAGGCCAGCCGGGCGGCGAGCCGCAGCCAGCCCGCGTCTACCCGCTCCGGCAGGGCGCGAAGCTCGTCCAGCGCGTCGGAAAACCTTTCGGCGATTGTTTCGATCGCGCCATCCGCGTCACCGTCGCGGGCCTGTTGTAGACCTTTCACCACACGGTCTCGCAAGCTTTTTGCGCCGCCGCGGAACCAGCGGCTAAGCGGCATGGACGTTACGGTCGGTGGCCTGCAAGCCTGACTTCCGGACCCCGTTACATCGGCAATGGGCCAGCAGACGACGATGAATGCCCACGACTTCGAGAACCACGTGCGCAAGCGCTTGACCGCGCTGCGCCCGGGTTGGACGGTCAAGAAGGGGCCGGAGCCCTTTCAGCTGACCATTCGCCGCGTCAGCGAAGGGGACCTGCGCTTCAACCTCGACAGCTTCTACCAGCAGTACCGCGAGCAGCCGGGCGCGCTGGACCGGCTTTTCGCCGCGCGCCTGCGCCGGCTCGACCAGGAATGCGACAGTGAGGCGCTTTTCGGTGCCCCGCTGATCCTGCCGGTGCTGCGGCCGGCCAGTTTTCTCGAGTCGGCCGGTGGGCCGGTCGTCTACCGCCGGATGCTCAACGACATGGTCGTTACCTACGCCGCCCACTACGCGCAGGGCATGCGCTACCTGCTGCCCCAGGACCTGGCGGCCTGGAACGTCGGGCGGGACCACGTAGAAGTCATTGCCCTGGGGAACCTGGCGCTGATGTTCCGCAACGGCATGAAGTTTACCGGCCTGGAAACCGACAAAGAGGGTCGTTCGAAGATGCTGATGTTGAGTTACGTCGACCCGCGGCCCTACGGCGCGGCGTTGATGCTGCTTCCCGAAGTCTGGGCCTGGCTGGAAGAGATGCTGGAGGACGTGCCGGTCGTCGGCGTGCCGGAGCGCGGCTCCCTGATCGCCGCCGGCCAGCAGGCGCAGCTGATGGGACGGCTCCGCCATGACGTCCAGGAACGTCACCGTGAAGCGGCCTTCCCCGTCTCCGACCACCTGTTCTGCGTCGAGAGCGGTCGCATCCGGCAGTACGCTCGCTAGCGCGCCCGCGCGGCGTCTGCCGCGATTACACATACCCCGGGTAGCCCGGGTGCGGGTCCGGATGCTCGCGCGGCCGCAGCAGGAGGGCCAGGATCAGCCCGCTGGCGAATCCACCAACATGGGCGAAATACGCAATACCGCCGCCGGTGACGCCGAGGCCCAGAAAGGCGTCGAACAATTGCAGAGCGATCCAGTAGCCGATGACCAGGTAGGCCGAAATCGTAATGAAGAAGAAGGGCACGATGAAGGTGAGCACGCGCGCCCGCGGGAAGTAAAGGACGTACGCCGCCAGGATGCCGGAGATGGCGCCGCTCGCCCCCAGCATCGGCACGGTCGACGTCGGGCTGATGTATACCTGCAGTAAGCTGCCCGCGATCCCCGAGGCGAAATAGATGACCAGGAACTTGATCTCGCCCAGCTTGTCCTCGACGTTGTTGCCGAAGATCCAGAGAAACAGCATGTTGCCGCCCACATGCAGCAGGCTGGCGTGCAGGAAGATCGAGGTGATCAGGGTGCCGAGGTGCCGTCCGGCTGTGATGTCGGCCGGCGTGACGGCGTAGCGCGCGATCGCGTTCTCATTCATCACCGGGTTCTGTGCCAGGTAGAGATACACCGCGAAATTGATCAGGATCAAGCCCCAGGTGATGAGCGAGCGCCGACGGGTGGGGTTGTAGTCGCGGAGGGGAATCACGAGGCGAGCGCCCGGGGCGTCAGCTTGGCGTCCTCCAACAGGCGCCGAAGCGCGGGGAGCTCCGCCGAGGGGAGCGGGGGGAGCGGCATTCTTGGGTCGCCGTGGTCGTACCCCAGCAGGCGCAGGGCGGCCTTGAGCCCGGGGACGCCGTAGCCGCCGCTCAGTGCCTCGCCGAGCGGCGCGATGGTGCGCTGCAACTGGCGCGCCTGGTCGGGGCGGCGCTCGAGCCAAGCCTTACGGATGCCGGCGGAGGTGTGCGGCGCCAGGTTGGCGAGGGCGGCGATCGCGCCATCGGCTCCCGCCTCCAGCGCGTCAACCAGCTTCTCGCCCGCACCGGCGAGCAGGACGAAGTTCGGCCCCAGCTGCTCCCGCAATCGGGGTAGCCGCGCGATGTCGCCCGACGAGTCCTTGACTCCCACGATATTGGCGTGGCCGGCCAGTCTCACGATCCATTCCGCACCGAGGTCATAACCCATGTGCAGCGGAACGTTGTAGATGAGGATCGGGATCGGGCTCGCCTCGGCCACGCCGTGGTAGTGCGCGCGGAGCGCCTCGACTGTGAGCTGGCGCTTGAAGTAGCTGGGCGCAATCACGAGCGCGGCCTCGGCGCCTTCCGCCGCCGCCGCCCGAGTCCGCTCGATGGTTGCCCGCGTGGATTCCGCACCGGTCCCGGCAATCAGGCGGAGCGGGGCCGGCAGGGCGCGGCGCACCCAACCGATGAACTGCAGCCGTTCGGTCTCGGTCAGATTGGCGGCCTCCCCGTTCGATCCGAGCGCAACCACGCCATCCAGGCCGCCGTCGCGGAGGAACTCGAGAAAGCCGTCGGCGGGCGGCCGGAGCGCGCCGTCCGGCGCGAATGCGGTCGCGATCGGCGGGAAGATCCCGGAAAGCCAGGGCGCGCCCATCTCGCGATTCTATGGACTGCGGGGGCCCACGCGTAGACTGCCGTTTGTGCGTGGGGTGCTGGTGCTCGGCGCGCTCTTCTTCGCGGCGTTTGCGCTTGCGCGCGGCAATCCGAACGCGGGCATCTTTCTCTTCCTCGCGGTCGTCTGCGTGGGGGTTGCCATCGCCTTCGCCTTCGCCACAGGCCTGGGGCGGTTCGGTGGCTCGATCCGGAGTGGCCAGGGACTGCTCGAGCGCGACCTGCTGCTGGGCGGGCTCCTTCTAATCGGGCTTCTCACCCCCTGGTCGGTCGCGATTCCCACCCTGCACTGGTCGCGGATGTTCGGCTGGCAGTCCCCGCTTGCGCTGGTCGTCACCGGCGCCGTCGTGCTGACGCGCATCCGTTCATTCCGCCGCTACGCCATCCCTGCCGTCACCATCGCCGGGCTGGGACTCCTGGCCTGGCCCGGCTGGGCCGGCGCACAGCTCCTCGCGCCGGCGTTTCGCGCGAGCGGCTTTCCGTTCCTCCCGATCGATCTGCTGGGCGAGGGATGGTACATCAGCCTGCTCGCCTTTGCCATCGCCGTAGACGGCATCGCCGCCGACGCGTCCCAGGATGAGCGGGCGGCGCGGCCGAGCGAGGTGTGGCCCTTTGCCATCGTGCCCGGAGCGGGCCTGATCCGGATGCATTATTTCGGTCGCGGCCGGCTCTGGATGGCCGCCGCCGCCTTCGCGGTGTTTCTCCTCCAGGCCGATGCCATCAGTCCCGCGGAGTTCCAGTTCTACGGCGCGCTTGGCAGCCTGCCTCCGCCGCAGCCCCGCGGCGCCGCGCTCATTCCGTTCGCGCTGGGCGTGCTCGTCTGGCTCGCTTCGTTGTGGGACACACGGCAGAAACTGCTACTCGAGCAGGCAGCGGACGAATCCCTCGAGCGCCCGTTCGGCGCGCGCGGCTCGACAGCGCTCTGACCTCGTTACGCAGTCGCGACGGCATTGTCGCTCCCTGCCGACCCGTCCCGACGAGCGTGTTAACAGACCGCTGATAGCCTCACAGCGACGTGCCCGACACGCGTGTTGCGCTGCCGCGCCGCTACACCCGTCGTTCCTTTCTCGACCAGGGGGTCCGCCTCGGCCTTGGCGTGACCGGAGGCCTAACCCTGGCGTCGCTGCTGGACGCTTGCGCCACCGGATCGGGCGGCACGGCTCCCACGCCGCCACCAGGCGCCACCGTCATCCGATCCCTGCTTTTCGACCAGGTCGGTTATGACCCGACCCTGCTGCAGGCGCTGGCGAACAAGTTCCGCACCCTCCACGGCAACAAGGTGTTCGTTTCGATCGAGACCGCGCACTACCGCGAGCTCTATGAGAGCATCCTCGCGGCCGGGCAGTCGAAGCCGGCGCCGTACGACGTGGTCGCACTCGACCAGGTCTGGGTGCCGGAGTTTGCGAACCGCAAACAGCTGCTGAGCCTCAAAGACCAGATCCCGGACGATGCCCGGTCTGACATCATGCCAAGCCTGCTCGACGCGTTTTCCTACAAGGACACCAACTGGGCGATGCCGCACGTGCTCAACGTGCAGAGCCTCTACTACAACAAGAGCCAGCTACGCGCCGCCGGTTTCAGCAATCCGCCCGCGACCCTGGAGGACTGGTACGCGCAAATGACGGCGTTGCGCCGTCGCGTGGTGCCCTATACGGACTCCTGGGCGCAAGACGAGGGCCTCGTCTCGGACTTCGTTCGAATCGCGGCACAGTTTGGTGGCGACCTCTTCGATGCCAACGGAAAGCCGCTGTTGCTGGAGCAACCGGCACAGCGCGCCGCGGCTTTCATGCGCCGGTTGATCGACGAAGGCCTGGTGCCTGCCAACGTCGCCGCCAGCAACGAACCGGATGCGATGCGGGCGTTCCTTTCTGGTGGGGTCGCCTTTACCACGAACTGGAACTTCGTCTGGGGAGCGATGAACGATCCGATCTACTCGCAGATCGTCGGTCAGGGCTCGGTCGCGCCCATCCCCGGCGCGGCCTCGACCGGCAAGAGTGCGGCCTCGGTCAGCGGCTTCCTGGGCCTGTCCGTCCTCGCCAACAGTGCCCATCCGGAGCTGGCGGTCGCATGGCTTCGCTACCTGACCAGCCCGGAAGTCCAGGCCCAACAGACGACCGAGCTTCCCATCTGGACCTCACTGCAGAATTCCGCCGACCTGCGGAAAGCGAACCCGCAAGTCGGCGTCTTCCTGACCAACCTGGCAAATGCCCGTCCGCGTCCGAAGCTGGGGCACTATGTCGAGGCGTCGTCGGTCCTGCAGCGGCACCTGCACGATCTGGTGCTCCGCAGCGCCAGCCCGACGACCGCGATGGCGCAGGCTCAGGCCGAGCTGGTCGCCCTGCAAGCACGATTCTCCAGCTAAGCCGTTCGCACCGGGCTACGATGGAAATGGAATGCCGCAGGATGCCGCCTTCTACCGGATCGGCCTGATCGAAACCATCCT
>DATNNA010000014.1:0-2804 GCA_035602075.1 Binatus sp. (SeqCode)
GTCAGATCTTTTTCCAATCCATCAACCATTCGTGGTCCGGGTCGGTCGTGAAGAGCCATTCGCGGACAGCGCCGGCCATCGCGTTCAGGTAATAGCAGTCGTAGCCGGGCGCGGCCGACACGACGTGGTAGCCGCGAGGAACCAGGATGAGGTCATCGTTTTTGGCGCGGATGGAGACATTCAGGGACCCCCCACCCCGACCCTCCCCCGCAAGGGGGGAGGGAGATGGCTTCGTGTAGATGCCCTGGAAGGCGAAGCCCTGCTCCGGGTTGAACCGGTAGTAATAGAGCTCCTCGAGGGCGCGCTCGACGCCGGCCTTATCCTCGTCGTGCTTGTGGGGCGGATAGGTCGACCAGTGTCCCGCCGGCGTCAGCACTTCGACTAAAAGCAGCCGGGCTGCAGGATCTTTTTCCGAAATGATCCAATGGATGAGCCGTTCGGTGACGCCCTTGCCGCGAATCTCGACGCGCACGTCGTCGGGCCGGATCAGTCTCGCGGGGACTGTCGATTCGGCAGGTGCCGAGACGATGGCGAGGTGCAATGGCGTCCTGGGGCGGACGCGATAGCGTGCCCCCGGCGGTAACAAGAGCGCCCACGGTTTGCCGCTGAAGACGTCCGCCCGCTCGCCGACGTTGCCGAACCCTTCGACGTCCGCCGTGCCGCCTAGCCAGATGAGCGCCGTCTCTTCGTTGCCGGTTTGACCGGTGAGCTCTTCGTCCGGACCGCGCCGGACCGTCCGAAACGAGAGGTAGGTCCAACCCGCGGTCGCGGGGCGAATGCCTTCGGTGGCGTTGCGAAGAAGGCCCCCACCCCGACGCTCCCCCGCAAGCGGGGGAGGGAGAGACCCGGAAGAGTGGGATGGAGAATTGTCGCCCTTGGGAGGGAGAGACCCGGAAGAGGGTGAGTTATTGCTCATAGGCCGCGCTCACGAAGATAGGCGCGGTTCTTCCCCTGATCGAACGCCGCGGCATCGGGCGGAGTATCGGGGCCGGGGATCATGTCCTGTTCCACCACCAGCCACCCCTGGTAACCGCGGGCGCGGAGCCCGGCCAGGATGGCATCGATGTCGAGGTCGCCGCTGCCGAACCGGCAGAAGGCGCGGCGGCGCCAGACCTGCATCATGTCGGCGCCCTCGCGGATCAGCTTGTCGATCACCGGGCGCCGCACGTCCTTCAGATGAACGTGGTTGATGCGCGGGCCCCAGTCGCCGATGGCGCGAACGGGGTCGCCCCGGCCCAGCACCAGGTGGCCGGTATCCAGGCAGAGGCCGACGTCGCTGCGCGCCAGCAGCTCTTCGATCTCCCACGGCGCTTCGACGTAGGTGCCGGCGTGATGGTGGAAGGTCGGGTCGTAGCCCCGCGCGCGGCAGAGGTCCACCGCCTCTTGCAGGTTGGACGCGAGGCGATCCCAGCCTTCGGGTTGCAGCCCGAGGCTCCGGTCTGAATCCGCCCGACCGGGAGCCAGACGGCGCGCGGCAGAGCCGGCGTCCGCCAGCGTGGGTTTCGGCGCCGGGATGTCGTCGGGGGGCTTGACGGTGTCGAACAGATCCAGCAGCGTTCGAAGCTCGGCCATGGCCGGTTCCATGCCCGCCGGATCCGTGAGCGGCAGGGGCAGGTACCCCCCGGACAGGTGGAGCCCGCGACTGCGCAGGTGCTCGTGCAAGTCGTCCTTCGTCCCCAGGTAACCGAGCGGTCCAAGATCGATGCCGTCGTAGCCGTCACGCTGCACCGCATCGAGAACGCTGACCGCGTCGGGAACGTACGGGTCGACGCCGACCGTGACCTCAAAGGCGCCGAAGGACACCGGCGCACCGGCGACGGCGATCGGTTTTCTCAGGTCTTCGGGCACGCGACGGATTGACCGGTCATCGGTGGTCGGAGTATAGTCGCGCGCAGCTTGGCTCAGCCTCGACTGCGCGTCGGCGTCATCGGATGCGGACTGATCGCGCAGGTGATGCACCTGCATTACCTGCGGGAGCTGAGCGACCGCTTCGAGATCGCCGCGCTCTGCGACCTGTCCCGCACCGTGGTCGACCGGGTAGGGGAGGCGTACGGGGTTGGCCGCCGCTTTACCGATTGGACCGCGTTGCTCGACGAACCGATCGACGCGGTGCTGGTGCTCACGACCGGCAGCCACGAACCGATGGCGGTCGCCGCCGCCCAGGCCGGCAAGCACGTCTTCATCGAGAAACCGATCGCGCTCTCCGAGGCGGAAGGCCGGGCGATCATCGCGGCCGGCAAGAAGGCGGGGGTCCGGCTGATGGTCGGTTATATGAAACGTTACGACCCAGCCGTCGAGCGGATGACGGAAGAGCTCCGAGGCCTGCATCCGTTGCGCTTCGCCCGCTCCACAACCGCGGAGTATCCGCTGAAGTGGTACGTTGCGCACTACCCGGTCGTCCGCGGGACCGACATCGACGCGAAGACGGTCGCCGCGCTACAGGCAGACGACGAAGCCAGGGTCACGGCGGCGATTCAGCTGACCGACCCGGTGCTCCGCTATGCCTACCGGCACTCGCTGCTCGACAGCATGATCCACGACATCAACCTGATGCGCGGCTTGCTCGGCGAGCCGAAGGGGCTCCGCTTCGCCAGCGTGACGCAGGCGGAGATCTCGGTCTTTCTCGAGTTTCCGCAAACGACGGCGGCCATGCACTGGGTCAACCTGACCGACGGGGTGGCCCGCTACCAGCAGGAGTTCTCGTTCTTTTATCCGGAGCGGCGAGCGACACTCGTCTTTCCCTCGCCCTTCCTGCGCAGCGCGCCGGTCGAACTGGTGCTGGAGGGCGGCAGCCAGGAGAGCCC
>DATNNA010000015.1:0-2383 GCA_035602075.1 Binatus sp. (SeqCode)
TGCGTGAAGCGGGGTTCGGCACAACGCCGAAGGGCGTGGTGCTCTGGCCCGAGCGCCGGCCCATCCTTGCCTGAAGGCGACACGATCTGGCGGACCGCTGCCGCGTTGCGGCGGCGCATCGAGGGCAAGGTGGTCAGTGACGCCCGCCCGGCGGCCATCGCACGACTCAAGGGTCGACGCGTGGAAGCTGTCGAGCCAAACGGCAAGCATCTGTTGATGCGGTTCGAGGGCGGGATCGCGCTGCACTCGCACATGCGGATGACCGGCTCGTGGCACCTCTATCGGCCAGGTGAGCGCTGGCGCCTGCCGGAATGGCGAGCCACCGCCTTGCTCAGTTTCGATGATGTCGTGGCGGTTTGCTTCGCTGCGCCAGTGATGGAACTGGTTCGTGATGCCCGGGCACCCGTCGCCCATCTTGGCCCGGATATCCTGGTCGATCCATTCGATCTGGATGCCGTGATCGAGCGCGCCCGCCGGTCGGACGCACCCTCCCTTGGAGAGCTGCTGCTCGAACAGCGAGTCTGCGCCGGCATCGGCAACATCTATAAGTGTGAAGCGCTCTGGGCGCTCAAACTGAGCGCCTGGATGCCTCTTGCGGAACTCGATGACGAGCGGCTTCGCCGCCTTTACTTGACCGCTCGCGATTTGATGCGTCCCAACCTCGTGACGCCGATCGCCCGGCAGCGCCATGCGGTTCATGGGCGTAGCGGCCGGCCCTGTCCACGCTGCGGAACCCCGATTCGAATACGAGCCCAGGGCCAGCAAGCCCGCCTCACCTATTTCTGTCCGCGGTGCCAGGGCGAACCGGCAAGAAAGCCCCTCCCGACCCGATGACCTAGTAAGTGATCGACCAGGATCAGGCGCGCAAGTTCTGGGCCAATTGGGTGCGCCGCGAGATCGGCGGCAACGACATGATCCAGGAAGCGGCCGTCAGCGCCGCGGTCAATGAGCTGCTTCTTGGACACGATAACCAGGCTGCGGCGGATACCGCGCGCAGCACCGCCCACCGTCTCGCTGGCGGTATACCAACCCCCGACCCCGGCCGTCCCCCGCAAGGGGGGAGGGAGATTGTCGCCACACCAGTGGCTCCCGTCGGAGCGGTTCCGGTGGCTCCCGCCGGGGGGCCGCTGGCCTGCAAGCTCTGCGGCTCGACGCCGGCGGCGAACATGACGATTCACGAGCACAACGGCCGGTTACTGTGGATGGTCCACAAGACAAACAAAGGTCCCTTCTGCCGCGATTGCGGCACCGCGCTGCTGCGCCACCACCAGAACAGCACGCTGTTCCAGGGCTGGTTCGGCATCTTCTCCTTCTTCATCACCCCGGTGACGCTGCTGCTCAACCTGGTCGCCTGGCAGAAAGTGAAGGCGCTTGGCCCACCGCACCGGGATCCAACCGTCGAAAGCAAGATTCCAGCACCGCTCAACGCGGGCAAGCCGCTCCTTCGGCGGCCCGGACCATATGTCGCCGGCGCCGTGGTGGCTGCCGTCGCCGTCTTTTTCGCCGTCCAGGCCGCGGACACCGGCGGCTGCCTCGACAGCCAGAAGACACTTGGCAACCGGATGACGAAGCTCCATAACACCTTTGTCGAGGCTTACAACCGTGACTTCAAGGCCATCGACGCGTGCCAGTCGGTCGACTGCGAGAAGACCCCCAAGCTCGAGGTCGCGGTCTCGCTCAAGACCTACAGTGACGGGCTCGGCAAGATCTGCTGGCCGGACAAGTACCAGGCGGACGCCACGGCGCTGATGCAGGCCAACACCGCGATGGCCGATGCGTTCACCACCTGGGCGACGGCGACCACGCCCGCGCAGGACCTGTCGCTGCAGAGCGCCGCCAAAGAGCAGGACACCCGGCAGGGCGCGGCAGATGACATCCTCTCCCGCGACCTGGGCGTGCCCCTGGCAACGCCCGCGCCTTCCTAGTATTTGCCGTAGACGGGGATGGCGGCGCCGGTGATCGCGAGCGCGGCATCGCTGCAGAGATAGGCGATGACGGCAGCGATCTCAGCCGGTGCGACCGCTTTCTGCATCACCTTCTCGGGCAGCGCCTGCCGGTTCGCCGGCGTGTCGATGACCGCGGGGATAACGACGTTCACGCGCACTCCTGACGCCTTGAGTTCGGCGGCCAGCACCTCGGTTAGCTTGATCACTCCGGCTTTGGCGATGGCGTAGGCCGCGGCACCTGGCTCGGCGACCACGCCGGAGCGCGAGGAGACATTGACGATGGCTCCACCCTTCATGCGGCGGGCCGCAGCGCGGCCGGACCACCAGGCCGTCCCGAGATTCAAGTCCATCATGAAGGTGAAGTCATCCGGGGTGGAGTCGACGACCTTCCCGGCGCGGTAGCCGCCGGTCGCGTTCACCACCCATCGCGGACTGCC
>DATNNA010000016.1:0-2733 GCA_035602075.1 Binatus sp. (SeqCode)
GTTGGGGTGCGGCTCGCGGCGCGGGCTGCCGACATCAGCGTCTGGTGGCACATCGGCGTCATCGGCGTGCTGCTGGTGACCGTCGGTCTTCTGCATCCGCTCCATCCACTCAGCTACGCCTTCACGCAGTCCTACGATCAGTCCGGCTTCGGTTCCCCGCTCTACGCCTTTTTGGTAGGTCTCCTGCTGGCGCAATGGACGTTCACCGGATACGATGCCTCGGCGCACGTGACGGAGGAGACCGTGAACCCGGCGAAACGCGCACCCTGGGGGATCGTGAACTCGGTCTTCTGGTCGTTGGTCTTCGGCTACTTGATGCTGCTCGCCCTGACGCTGGCGATTCCGGATCTGAAAGCGACCGCGGCCAGCACCAACCCCGTGCTCGACATCGTCAAGAACGCCTTGGGTTCCACTGGGGGCCTCATGTTGTTCGCCGGCTTCGTGATCGCCCAAGCCTTCTGCGGTCTCAGCTCGATCACCTCGAACTCGCGGATGCTGTTTGCCTTTAGCCGGGACGGTGCACTGCCGGGCTCAAAGTGGCTGCACGTCGTGAGCAAAAAGTACCGGACGCCCGCGAGGGCCATCTGGGTGGCGGCGATCGTCGCCTTCATCCCGGCGCTGGCGCAGTTCCCGGTCCCGGCGATCTACTCGATCGTCGTCGCTATCTCCGTCATCGGCCTGTACGTCTCCTATGTGATTCCCGTCCTACTGGCGCTGATCTATCCGAAGCGATGGACGCCTGGACCCTGGAACCTCGGACGCTACTGGCCAATCGTCGGCTGGGTGGCCGTCGCCTGGGTCGCTTTCATCAGCGTGGTGCTGATGCTGCCGGAATTCAAAGCCGATTACACCGGCGACATCATCGGCTGGCTTACCGCCACTGGCACCTGGGCGGGACCGGCCGTGGCGATCTTCCTGATCGTTGGTGGGTTGTACTACCTGCTCTGGGGCCAGCACCACTACACGGGCCCGATCATGATGGGCTCGGAAGACGAGATGAAGCGCATAGAGTCTGAGGTGGAGAAAGGCTCGATTTACCGCGAGCCCGGCGTCACCGAGAGGGCGCCCGCGGCGCAACCCGAGCCGCAACGCGTCTGAGCAACCGATAGCTTATGAGAGGCGCGAGCCGGGCTCGCGCCTCTGAACTCCTGGGAGGGGAGATGGGACGACTCGACGGAAAAGTCGCTCTGATCACCGGCGCGGGGAGTGGCATGGGTCGCGTGGCGGCCCAGGCCTTCGTCCGCGAAGGCGCCCGGGTGGTCGCCGCGGACGTCAACGACAAGGCGGTCCATGAAACCGTCGCCAGTCTGCCGGGACAGGCGGTGGCGGTGGTCGGCGACGTCACGCGCGATGCCGACGTGGCGGTCTTTGTCGAGACCGCCGTCGGCCACTTCGGCAAGCTCGATGTGCTCTACAACAACGCCGGCATCTTCGATGAAGCCGATGAGTCGGTGCTGACGACGACCGATGCCATCTGGGACCGGACCATGGCGATCAACGTCAAGGGGCTCGCCTTCTGTTGCAAGCATGGAATTCCCGAGCTCATCAAGGCCGGCGGCGGGTCGGTCATCAACATCGCCTCCTTCGTCGCGCTGGTTGGGTGCACCGTGCCGCAAGACGCCTATACCGCCAGCAAGGGCGCCGTCATCGCCCTCACGAAATCGCTGGCGGTTCAGTTCGGGCCGAAGGGCGTTCGCACCAACGCCATCTGTCCGGGACCGATCGAGACGCCGCTGATGCGCGACCTGCTGAAAGACGAGGCCAAGAAACGGCTCCGGCTCAACCGGATCCCGATGGGCCGCTTCGGCCACGCCGACGACATCGTCTCGCTGGCCATCTACCTCGCCTCCGACGAATCGACCTGGACCAACGGAGCCGCCCTCGTCGTCGACGGCGGCATCACCTCAAACTACTTCTGATGGTGACTGTGGAAAGCCCCGGCCGTTTGCTGATTGGCGGAGCCTGGCGCAACGGGCAGGATGAAAAGACGTTTGAGATCATCGAGCCCGCCAACTCGGAGGTGATGGCGACCGCCGCGGTGGCCTCGCCGTCGGATGTCGACGCCGCCGTCAGAGCGGCACGCGCGGCGTTCGAGAGCGGAGCCTGGAGCGAGGCGCCCGCGAGCGCCCGGGCGAAGGTGCTCTACAAGATCGCGGAGCTGATTCGGTCGGAGGTCGACCAGCTGGCGACGCTGGAAGCGCGCAATGCGGGCAAGCCGATTCGCGACGCCCGCGACGAAGTGCTGGGCGCCGCGCAGTGTTTCGAGTATTACGCGGGCGCCGCTACCCGGATCTTCGGCGAGACGATCCCGGTGACTGCGCCCGGACTCGACTTCACCCTGCGCGAGCCAGTTGGCGTGGTCGCCTTGATCGTGCCGTGGAATTTCCCGCTGACGATTGCCTCCTGGAAGGTGGCGCCCGCCCTTGCCGCGGGCAATGCCGCCATCTTGAAGCCGGCCAGCTACACGCCGCTCACCGCCCTGCACTTGGGACGCATCGCCCTCGAAGCGGGACTGCCGGAAGGCGTGCTCAACGTCATCACCGGCCCGGGCAGCAGTACCGGGAATGCGCTCGCCGGCCATCCAGGTGTCGACAAGATCGCCTTTACCGGCGAGACGTTGACCGGCGTCAGCATCCTGCAGCAGGCGGCGCCCAACATCACGCGCGTGTCGCTCGAGCTCGGTGGGAAATCCCCCAACATCATCTTTGCGGATGCGGATCTCGAAAAGGCCGC
>DATNNA010000017.1:0-11855 GCA_035602075.1 Binatus sp. (SeqCode)
CTCGCCCGGCGTGACGGCGAGGGCGGTCTCAGACAAACTCGGGCTGACCCGCGCGCGCAAACCGCTCCGCCAGGCGAATGGTCAGCGTCGCGGCGCGGTTGACCGGGAGGTCGTAGAGCCCGATAAAGCGCACCATCCGCCCGTTGAACCGCGACTTGAAGACGTAGTAGCCGTAGCCGCGCTGCCCGGGTTGAGGATCCAGCGGCACGCCCCACATGTCATAGGTGCTGCAGCCCCGTCGCTGGGCATCTTCGATGGCGCGCCAGTGCAGCAGGTAACCGGGCTTGAGGTCCTTAGCGTCCGTCCGTGTGCCGCCATAGAGGTAGATCAGCTTGGAGCCGAAGAACAGCATCACCGCCCCGGCCAACAATCGGTCCTCATGGCGGGCGAGGTAGACGGCAGCCTGGCCACGCTCGCGGAAGTGGCTCAGCAGATCCTGGTAGTAGGCACGGCTGCGGATCGTGAACTGCTCGCGGGCAGCGGTCTCCTGGAGCAGTTCGTAAAAGCTGTCCATGGCCGCCGAGGCCTCCGAGGCCTCGACCGTAATGCCCTGCTTGATCCCCGTTCGGATGTTGCGCCGGGTTGATTCTTTGAGCCGCATCATCGCCTCGTCGCCGCCGCTGATGTCGACCAGCCAGGTGGCCTGGTGCTGGATCGGATGCCGGCTGGGTAGCGCACCCGACTCGGTGAGCACCGCCCGCTCGGCGTCGGTCGTCCATTCTGGGTCGACCTTCAGGACGGTGCCGCCGTCCTGGGCGAGGCGCTCGCGCAGCGCCTGCCAGAAGGCCGGCCACTGGTCGAGGCGGCCGTCCAGGATGGGCCCGCGCGGCGCGTAATTCAGGGCCAGTCCGCCGGGAAGGCTCCGCCGGAGCACCGCCGCGGCCCCGATCGGCGCCCCACCATCGACCCAGAAGTAGCGCTGAACACCCCAGCCGTAGCGCGACTTGAGGCTGCCCCAGGCCCAGGCTTGCAATACGGAGGCATCGCGAGCCTGGGAGACGAACGCGTCCCAGGCCGACGCGTCGTTGCAGGTCCTCAATTCGGGCATGCCTTGACAGCTTACCCGGCTGATCTCGAACGGGGGCGCCACAGCGCGTCGCGGACAGTTCGGGTATCGTATTTGGCCTGTGCTAGCATTGGTTGGAAATCTCGGGGCGGTGGGAGGCTTTTGGTGAGTTCCATCGAGCAGGCGCCCGGGCTTCTTGATAACAGGGGAACGCTCAACCAGACACCGCTGCTTACCCTGTTGCAGTCGAAACAAGCCCAGCGTGCTACCGGTACACTTCAGGTCCGAAATGGCGGTGAGGCGTACTCGCTGTTCTTTCTGTTCGGGCACCTCTTTCACGCCTATGGCAACGGGAGCCAGGGCGAGGAGGCCGTCTTCACACCGCTCTCCTGGCGCCAGGGCGACTACTCCTTTGACCCGAAGTCCAAGCTTCCTACGGAGGAAACGATCACGGCGCCGACTGCCGATATCCTCGCCGAAGCCAAGCGGCGCGGCGTTCCCGGTGCTGATAACGGACCCGCGCCCGCGCGGGAAGCCCATTCCGCTGCACCGGCAGCGCCCCCTGCCACGCCGGCCGCGCCAGCCCAGCCGCAACCTCAAGTCAGTGAGCGCCCGGTCGTGAGTCAGCCGGCCGCCGCCCAACCGCAAGCCGAGCCCGAGCAAGGGCCGCCCCCGACCGAGCTGTATCCGCTGCCGGTCGGCAAACTGGTGTACGAGTCGCTCAAGACCGCATTCGTCGATTTCCCCAAACTGCTGAGGTCGCTGAGCAGCGACCGGCTCACCGGATATCTGCGGCTGACCGGCGCCGCGTCGCGCGGCATGATCCTCTTCTACCAGGGCAGCCTGATCGAAAGCTTCTACGACGGCGGCGCGGTGGTTTCCACCGGGCGGACGGCCTTCTCCCTGTTCAAGAACGATGTCGACCGCGGCGAAGGCAGCATGGACGTGATCGAGTTGTCGGCCGAAGTCGTCACGGCCATCTATCAGCTGCTGACCGCGCCCACCATCCTGCAGGGGCTGCTGGCGCGCTTCGTCGACATCCGCGCCCTGCTCCAGTATCTGCAAGAGGAGAAGATCCACGGCAGCCTGCTGGTCCGAGCTCCCGAGGAGATGGGCATTGTCCTCCTGCGCGACGGCCAGTTACTGGGCGCGTTCACCAGGGGACAGCCACTGCTGGTGCAGGACCCCGAGATCGTGACCCGCCTCTGCGCCGACTCAAAGACCCGAATCGAGGTCAAGGCCGTCGCCGACCTGGAGGAGCCGGCCTCGGTGAGCCTGGAAGAGATGCTGGCCATGACGCCGTCGGTTCCCTCCACGGTCTACCGGCCGGCCCCGCCGCCGCCGCAAGCCGGACCTGCCGCCCAGCCCGCGGCACCCCAGCGCGTCCCCAGCTATCAGCCCGCGCCCCAACCCGCCCAACCCCCGGCCGCCGGCGAGCCGGACATCGACTGGCCTGCGCTGATGAACCAGCTGAACCAGATGGCCGACAACGCGCTGGCGAACCGGTCGAAGAAGGTCAAGGAGATGCTCGGCTCGACCGAGCACAACATCGACTCCCTCGACCGGACGATCGACCGGATCTCGCAGACCTCGATCATGTTCGTCGATCCCGCGCGGCTGACAAACCTGGCCAACGAGATGCGCCAGCTGCTCGAAGAGCAAAGGTAGAACCTCCTCCGCTGGACCTCTCAAGGCAGGCATCTCGCTAACCTTCTAAGCGGGCATGCGCCGCGGAGTCCTTTTGGTCCTGGCATTGTTGGCGCCTCTCGCCTCGGCATGTGCTCTCAATCCGCCGCGGATCGTCAGCATCTCCCCGGGCCGTGAGGCGACCGACGTGGCGACCAACCAGCCCATCAGCATCAGCTTCGACCGCGGGATGAGCCACGAGTCGGTGGAGCAGCGGTTCGGGCTCACCCCCGCCTTGCCGGGCTGCAGCGGATCGAAGAACTGCCATTTCGCCTGGAGCGGCAACACCCTGACGTTCATCCACGCGCACGTCAACTTCGACGTGTCCACCGCGTACCAGGTTTCCATGCACGCCGGCTACGCCGATGCCAGCGGGCAGCAGAATGGGCTCGACCACTCCTGGCGCTTCATCACTGAGGGCCGGCCAGCGTTGACGGCGGTCGACCCGCCCGATAACGCCACGGCGGTCGCCCCGGACCGCAACATCGTCCTCAGTTTCAGCCGGCCGATGCGGGCGGATTCGATGCGGGCGGCCATTCAGCTGAGCCCCGACGCCCCCTTCCTGCTGCGGTCGAAGCCGGGCGGCGATGGCTCGCAGTTCGAGATTATCCCGACCGCCCTGCTCCAACCGAACCAGAGCTACACCGTTTCCCTGGACCGGCCGATCGATGTCCACGAGAATGCGATCTACGGGCTGGTGCAGACCCGTTTTCGGACCGGCCCGCTCTCGCTGTCTCGAAAGATCGGCTACCTGGTCGCGCAGCCAGGACAGCCCGCCTTCGCCGTGGGGATCGTCGATCCCCACGCGGATGGCTTCCTGGGCCGCTCGACGCCAAAGATCATCTATCGCCTCGGCGCGCAGAGCCAGCTCGAGGACGCCCTCCTTTCCTTCGACTGGTCGCCCGACGCACAGCGATTGGTCGTGGTCGAGGCGCCCCGCAACGCGGCCAGCGGCCCGATCCAGATCGTCGACCTGGCCACCGGCACCGTGATCCGGCCCGGAATCAATGGCTCCGCGGTCTACTGGTCACAGGACGGCACGATCGTCTACTCGCGCAATGGAACGCTGCGACGGTTTCGCCCCACGACGCTCGAGGACATCGCCCTCACCGATCCGGCCGACGGGCGCGTCAACGACCCGGTGGCGCTGAGCCCCGACGGCAAATCGATCGCCTACAGCACGACCGACCTGCAGGGCATCAACCATCTGTGGATCTTGAACCTGGACCTGCGCAGCCGCTACCGGCCGGCCGGCCTCGACGATCCTGCCGATCGCCCCGCGTGGTCGCCCAACGGGACCAAGCTCGCCTTTCGGCGCCTGACCGTGGCGGGGCCCGAACTCTGGATTTACGACCTATCGGCCAGCGGCGCCAGCGCCTACCGTCGCGGCGGCCCGCTCGATATCACGGGGGCCGCCTGGCTGAACGACAACAGCACGCTCTATGTCGCCACCGGCACGCGCGAATCGGCGGCGCTCTACCGCGTCAACATCTTCTCGGCCGGCGAGGCGGGCGGCGTGGTGAAGGTTACCGGCAGCAAAGAGGCGCCCAACGGATCGACGCCCAGCACGCCCGCCTACGATCGGCGGATCGGCTTCGTCGTCCAGGTCGACCACCTGCCCCAGGTGTACGTGATGAACGGCGATGGCTCCCGCCCGCAGCAGCTGACCGAGTGGGAGGCCGATTACCCCTATACCGGCGAAGCACCGAACTGGGTGCCGACCGGTTAGGCGGCGCGAGTGAGGGCTTCGTCGGGCGCGATCTCGACGTGGGGCGGCTTCAGGTAATTCGCATGGAAGTAGGCGCGCACCCAGACGGTGACCAGCATGGCAATCGCCATCAGGAGGGCCGATGACCAGAAGGGCATGCTCATCTGCAGGCCGTACATCCATCCGGCGACCGGGTAGGCGACGATGACCACTGCGCCGGTGACGAGCGCGAAGAGCCCGTACCCCTTGGCCATGGCGTAGTCGGGCAGCACCTCACCGATGACCGCGGTCATCACCTGGCGGAAGGACCAGAACGCGCCTCGCAGGAAGAAGGCGAACCCAAGGATCGGCAGCGCCATAGAGGAGAGGAGCAGGATCGCGGAAAGGACGTAGGCCGCCTCGAAGCAAAGGACGATGGCGACGCTGCCGAGCGACCGGCGCATCCGCCCGAGGCCGAGGCCCATGATCACCGAGCCGAGGTAGAGGACGCTCATCAGGACCCCGATCCAGAAGTTGTCGACGTGGGCCGCCTCGCGAGCGTAGAGCGCGGTGAAGGTCCAGGGGATGAAGATGACGGCGGTCACAACCGTGAAGAGGCCGAGCATGACGCGGTAGGCAGGGAAGCCCATGAGGTCTCGGTATCGGATCGACGGCACGCTGAACGTGGGTGACCGCTTGGACGGAAGGAAGGCGATGCAGACCGCCGCCAGGAAGAAGAACGCGAACGACACCCAGAAGAGCGCGCTCAGCGGGACGACCTGGGCCAGCCAGCCGGAGAGCACGCTGGAGGCGATCAGTC
The DNA here is from genome assembly GCA_035602075.1 of Binatus sp. (SeqCode). GTDB lineage: Bacteria > Chloroflexota > Dormibacteria > CF-121 > CF-121 > CF-13. The sequence continues at coordinate 5,200 of DATNNA010000017.1, forward strand.
CAAGGGAGTACGCGGAGAACACGGTGGTCATCACCGCGGCGATTCGGTCGCGGGGGATGCCCAGCGAAAGGTACACGCTGATCGCCGGCGTGTTGAAAACCGAGAGCTGCAGGAAAAGGATTCCGACGGCGGTCCAGCCCCAGTGGGGCGCGATCGCGTAGCAGAGCGGCGCCGGCACCGCGATCGCCCAGCCCGCGATCACGGTCTTACGGAGGGAGCGGCGCTCCGCCAGCCGGGTTCCGGGCAGCATGACCAGGGTCGCCACCAGCATGCCGAGGGCAGCCAGGACGCCGATCTCAAAGGCGCTCGCGCCTAGCTCCCGCTGGTAGATCGCACCAAAGGCGATGAAGGGGCCGGCGCCCAACCCGGAGAGCCCGTGAGCGGAGAAGAGAAGCCAGCCGCCGCGGTCGATCCGCACCCGGGTCTCCGGCATGTGGCCGCCCCTGGTGGGCCGGTTGCGGGGCGCGCGCGCCTGGAGCACACCCGTATATCGCGCCGGCCATATCGACCCATCGAGCGGGGCGGCGACGAACCGGTGAAAGCGGCAGGCGAGGTGCTAGGCGGCGATCCGCCCTTCGAGGCTGAAGCGACGGTGCAATCGCGCCAGGGGGCGCGGTGCCCACCAGTTGGCTCCTCCCAGCAGCCGCATCACCGCCGGCACGATCAGCGCCCGCACCAGCGTGGCGTCGATCGCGACCGCGATCGCCAGGCCCAGGCCGATCGACTTGATCAGGACCACGTCCGCAAGGCCGAACGCAAGGAAGACGGCCACCATGATGCCGGCGGCGCCGGTGATCAACCGGCCGCTCTTCTCCAGGCCGTCGGCGACCGCCCTCGTCGTGTCGCCGGTTCGCCGGTACTCCTCCTGGATTCGGCTGATGAGCAGCACCTCGTAGTCCATCGAGAGCCCGAAGACGATGCAGAACAGCAAGACGGGGACGGACGGGTCGAGCGGAGCGGCGGTGAAGTTCAGGAGCGAGCTGAGGTGACCTTGCTGGAAGATCCAGACCAGCGCCCCGAAGGAGGCCCCGATCGACAGGATATTCATGATCACGGCCTTGAGGGGGAGCACCACCGATCCGGTCAGCAGGAAGAGCACGAGGTAGGTGACGATCATCACGTAGCCAACCGCAAGCGGGATCCGTTGCAGGATGAAGTCCGTGAAGTCGATGGAGAAGGCGGCGACCAGCATGCTACTGCCCGCGGGCGGGGTCATGGTCCGCAGCGAGTGCACAATGGCACGTGAGGCATCGCTTTCCTGGCCGTACTTGGTGACGACCGAGAGCACGGCGATCTGTGAGCCCGTTGTCGCGCGCACGATCGCCTGGGCCCGGGGCGGCAGCGCCGAAGAGGGCTGCGTCAGCAGGGTTTGATAGGCGGAGCGGCTGAGCGATGCGTCGAAGCTCACCAGGCTCTCGACCCCTTCCACCCCCGGAATCCGTTTCATCTGCTGCGCGAGGTCATAGAGATCGCCGACCCGCTTAGCGGTCAGTGGCCCGCCGCTCGGATACTGAACGACGACACTGAAGTAGGTCGAACCCTGTCCTGGAAACTGTTGCAGTTGGTCGTAGCCGCGGCGGCTCTCGACGTTCGGCGGCAGCATCCCGACGTCGCCGTTCGCGATCCTGATCTGGAGGAAGGGCGACGCCATGAGCAGCAGCAGCGCGACGATCGGCAGCAATACCACCAACGGCCGGCGCATCACACGGATCGCGAGGCCGTGCCAGAACCCACGACCCGCCGCCCCGCGGGGTAGTGGCACGCGGAGCTTGTTGACGCGAAGACCGAGGATCGCCAGCAGCGAGGCGAGGAAGGTCAACGCATAGAGCACCGCGATCGCCACCACTATGGCGCCGGCGAAACCCATGGAAGCGAGGAAGGAGCCCTGGAAAAAGAGCATGGCGCTCAACCCGATCGCCACCGTGATCCCGGAGAACGCAACCGCGCGGCCTGAGGTGCGCATGCTGGCGATCAGCGCCTGCTCGGGCGACCGCCCACCTGCCAGCTCTTCGCGAAAGCGGTTGACGATGAAGAGCGAATAGTCGATCGCCACGCCAAGACCGATCAGGGTGACGATGTTCGTCGCATAGGTCGAGACATCGGTAAAACGCGCGAGCAAGCCGACGGCCGCGAGGCCGCCGACCACGGCGACGCCGCCCACGCCGAGGGGCAGCACCGCGCTGACCACGGTGCCGAAAACGATCAACAGCAAGATCACCACGACGACGAGCGAGACGACCTCGGCTCGCTGCAGGTCGGATTGCAGGTACTTGTCGAAGTCCGAGGCCACCGCGACGTTGCCGGTGCCAAGCACCTGCAGGCGGTCGGCGTGCACCTTGGCACGAAGCTCCGTGTAGTACTGGCGGGCGGTGGGGTAGTCGTCCTTGAGGGTGACCAGGGCAAAGACCTGGTGGCCGTCTGTCGTCGTCATGGCGCGCGCTTGCTCGGCCGGGACATCGAAGGGGGTCTCGATACTCTTCACCCGGGGGTCATCCTTCAGCGGTTGCAGCGCGGTGAGTACTGCCTGCTTGAACGCGGGGTCCTGGACACCCAGCGTCTGACTGCCGAAGACCAGGACAAAGGATGAACCGGCGCCGTTCTGGGGCAGCTGACTCTGCATCAGGGCCACCGCTCGTCCGGACTCGGTATTGCTGCCGCCACTGTTCTTCGCGGTGCCGCCGTTGAACAGCGCCAGGATCGAGGCGGCGAGGAGGAGCCCGGAAACGCCGAGCACCGGCCAGCGGAATCGGTAGACGAACTGACCCCACCAGGCAAACATGTCAGCCCACCTGCGCGGACGCGTGCCGCGGCCGTGTGGCAAAAGTGATCGCCATTTCGCTCAGCGCATCGATGGCCGCATCGGCGTCGAAATCCGGGTCCATCAGTTTCTGCAGGTAGATCCCGTGCAGGCTGCCCCAGATGGCGGCCGCGATTTCTTCGGCGGATGCAGCCGGTGGCTCAGACATTCCGGCGATGACGCCCTGGGTAATACGCGCGATGAAGGCCCGCCGCTCCTCGATGAAGGCACGGACCGCCGCCGCGATCTTGGGGTTGTGCAGGCCGACGCCGAACATGTCGAAGGTCAGGAGGAAGAGGCCGCGGTAGGTCTTGAGCTCCTCCTTCGCCAGCTCGAACCCCGCCCGGGCGAACATCATCGGGTCGGCATCCTCCGGGAGCGGCCCGCTGAGGTTCATCCCCGCCTGCTCCCAGCCGTTCATCACCGGCTCGCAGCCGTGCTCGATCGCCGCCACCAGCAGGTCTTCCTTGGTCTCGAAGTAGTAGTGCGCCAACCCGGGCGCCACGCCGGCTTCCGCCGCGATGTCCTTCATCGAGGTCTCGTGGTAGCCGCGCCTCACGAGCGTGCGATAGGCGGCGTCGACGATCCGTTCCTTGGTCTGATCGGGCACCCGCTTACTCCCCGCCGTTTATTTGGTCAATCAATCAAACGCTCGGCTATTTAAGCAAACCGGGGCCCTGACGTCAAGACCGGGCGGATCTGGCTTAGCCGGCGACCGCGGGACGGAGGACCGGTTGGGGCACCGTGTACTCGGCGATCAACCGGTCGACGGTCTCCTTCCAGGTGAACTGGGTGGCGACCAGCCGGCTGCGACGGCTGAAGCAGAGGCGGAGTTCCTCGTCGGCGAGCAGACGACCGATCCGCTCGGCGTATTGAGCGGGGTCGTGCGAAGCGAGGGTGAAGCCGGTCAGGCCGTCTTTGACGATGGTGGGGAGGCCGCCAACGCGAGCCGCAACTACCGGCGTCCCGCAGGCAGCCGCTTCGAGTGCGACCAGCCCAAAGGATTCGCTGTAGGAGGGAACGACGCAGACGGCCGCCAGGCTGAGATAGCCGGCGAGGGCAGGCTGATCCACCGACCCCAAAAAGCGGACCTGTCCGCTGATGCCAAGCGAATCGGCCAGCGCGATCAACCGGGCCTGTTCACCGCCGCTCGACCGGCTCTCGCTGGCGCCGTTGTGGCTGTCGTCCCCGATCACCAGCAGCACTGGCGGCTCGGGCTGCGCCCGATCGGCGGCCAGGTGCGCCATCGCCCGGATGACGGTTTCGGCACCCTTCAGGCGCTCGAGGCGTCCCGCGAAGACGACCACGCGCGCGTCGCCCAGACCCAGACGCTTCCGAAGTGCCCCGGTCGGTCGCTGCGCGAAGACCTGGAGATCCACGCCGGGCGCGACCACGCTCAGCCGGTTTCGCGACGCGCCGTAGAGACGAATGAGGTCATCCGCCTCCTGGGCGCTGGAAGCGATCAGGTGGTCGCAATTCCGCACGATCGCCTGCTCGACCGCGATCCGATGATCGGGCTCGACGATCGCGCCTTCGGCGGCGCGCTCGTTCTTGACGCGAGCCAGGGTATGGAAGGTGTGGAACCACGGCAGGTTCCACTCATCACGCAGCCGTGAAGCGACCCAGCCGGAAAGCCAGTAGTGGCTGTGGACCAGGCTGTAGTCGACGCGGCGGCGGCGCTGCTCGCTGAGGATGGCCTCGCTGAAATCGGGCAACAGGTCGAAGAGGCGCGCTTTTTCGATGTCCTCGGCGGGTCCCACGGCCAGGCGGGTCACCCAGCTTCGCTCCGCCAGCCGGATCCGGTCCGGCCCCTGGTCACTCGAGCGCCGCGTGAAGACCTCGGTCGCGACCCCGCGCCGGCTCAGCTCCTCGCAAACCGCCCGCACGTAGACGTTCATCCCGCCGTTTTCGCCGGCCCCCAGGGCGGCGACCGGCGAGGCGTGCAGGCTGACGATCGCGAGCGGTTTCAAGTTGGGGTACTCCTTCTGCTTCCGGGCGCCACCCCATCGTCGCCGTTCGGTCACCGCGCGGTCAACTTCGAATGGGTACCGAGCCTGTCCCGGGTTGTCGATGGCGGCGCCCTATGCTACCGTTGTCCGGATTCTTAGCCACCCTGGCCGGAACCCAAACTTACGATCCACCCAGCGCCAGTCAACCCGCTAACACGATTTCGGCTTCCCCTCCTCGTCCTCACCCTGGTCTTCTGCTACGGGGTGATCGGCTACATGGTGCTGCTGCACTGGAACCTCATCGACGCCCTGTTCATGGTGCTCACCACCGTGACAACCGTCGGCTACGAAGAGGTCCATCCGCTCGGCCCCGGCGGCCGGGTCTTCACCATGACGGTCATCGTCCTCGGCGTCGGCACCATGCTCTACACGCTCGGCATCCTCGCGGAAACGCTGATCGAGGGACACCTCGGCCGGTACGCTAGGATGCGCGGCATGGAACGCCGGATCGCCGGCCTCAGCGATCATTTCATCGTCTGCGGATACGGCCGGATGGGAACCCGCGTTGCCCAGGAGTTTCACCAGCTGGACACGCCCTTCGTCGTGGTCGAGAGCAACCTCGAACCGCTGGAGCGGCTGCGCTCGAGCGACCTCCTCTATGTCGAGGGGGACGCCGCCTCGGACGACGCCCTGCTCAAGGCCGGCATCCTGCGCGCCAAAGGGCTCGTCACCGCGGTCGACTCCGACGAGCGCAACGTCTTCATCACCCTCACGGCGAGGTCCCTGAATCCGGCCCTGCTGATCGTGGCCCGTTCCTCCTATCAGGACTCGACCGAGAAGCTGCGTCGCGCCGGCGCCAACCAGGTGGTGTCCCCCTACCTCATGGGCGCCCACCGGATGGCGGCGCTGGCGGTTCGGCCGGTGGCGGTCGACGTCCTCGATACCGTGCTCCACGGCGAGAACATCGACCTGGTCATCGAGGAGTTGCTGGTGGTGTCCAGCTCGAAGGTGCTCGGCCGCACGCTCGCCGACTCGGGGATCCGGGAGGCGGGCGCCAACGTGCTCGCCATTCGCAAGCGCAGCGGCCAGCTGCGTATCAACCCACCAGAGACCCAGGTGCTCGAGAGCGATGACCTGCTGGTCGCCATTGGAACGCGCAAGCAGATGAGCGCCGCCGAACGGCTCCTCTAACGCGGCGCGGGAGCGGTCATGGCCGCCCCTAAGCGCCTCCTCTTTCTCTTCTCTGACACGGGCGCGGGCCATCGCGCCGCCGCCGAAGCCGTGGCCGCGGCCCTCGCCCGCCGCTACCCCAACGAGTTTCAGGTCGAGCTCTTCGACCCGATGGCGGACCAGCGCGTCATCGCCGGGCGCCTGACCGCGCTCTACGGGCCGATCACGCGCCGGGCGCCGTTCCTGTGGGGCGCTGCATATCACGCCACCAACTTCAAGCCGACCGTCCGCCTCTTCCAGCATGCGGTCGGTCGTGGTCTGCGGCGCAAGCTCCGTGGCGCGTTGGAACCCCGGCCTGCGCTGGTCGCCAGCTTCCATCCGCTGCTCAACCACGTCGCCGTCGACGTCATGCCCTACGGCGTCCCGCGTGTCACCGTGATCACCGACTGGGTCAACTTTCACCAGGCATGGACCGACCTCACGGCGGACTGCATCATCTGCCCCTCCGATGCCGCCGTCGAGCTCTGCCGCCGGCGCGGGGTCCCGGCGGATCGCCTCGTCAAGGCCGGACTGCCGATCCATCCACGATTCCAGGACGCGATCCGCGGCTTCACTGATAAGAGCGCGATGCGGCTCAAGCTTCGCCTGCGGCCGCACGCGCCCACCGTCTTGCTGGCGGGTGGGGGTGATGGCACGGAACCGCTGCGCAAGTACGCGGCGGCACTCGCTCGCTCACCGCT
>DATNNA010000018.1:0-7516 GCA_035602075.1 Binatus sp. (SeqCode)
CCTTGGGGCGGCGGCCTGCGTCCTTCTTGCCGCGGTGCTCTACGAAGGCGGCTTTCTCAAGGCCACGCACAAAGTCAGTTCAACGGCAGCAACGGTGGCCCAATCCGTTCACCCCTCCCCGACCGCGCGGGCGTCCATCTCGCCCAGCGCCAGTCCTTCGGCCTCTGTCTCCGCCTCCACCGCTCCCGTGCTGTTTACGCTGGGGAACGGCGTCGGCGGCGGCACCATGTTCCGCATCCGACCGGGGACGGCCGTGGCCGGTTACACGCGGTTGGTCTTCGACATGCACGGCACCGGATTACCGACCATGATCGTGACCCGGCCCGATGATCTGCATGTCGCGGTGACGTTCAAAGACACCAATGTCGCCGGCGCGCCGGTGAACGGCATCAGCAGCTACCACGTGACGGCGGTCGAGCCCGGCGTCCAGCAAGGGCCGGATGGCACGATCACGATCGACCTGGCACGACCCGTGCGCGTCACGGCCTTTACCCTACCGGCGACCGGTGGGTATGCGTGGCGGCTCGTCGTCGATCTGCATACGAGTTAAGGGGGCCGTCGCGCTTAGATGACCAGGACGATCAGCCGATCGTGGGAGGAAAGGCTTAGTTGAGGGAGGTCCGCACCGTGGCGGCAGTGCCGGCGTGCGCCACCATTTGCTTGAGCAACACGATCTCCTTGCGGAGCATTCGTAGCTCGAGACGTAGGCGGGCATCGGTTCGCGGCTCCGCCAGCAGGGATTGCTTTTCCGGGACCTGGAGGTTGAGGGCGGCCGCGATCAGGTAGGAGAGCAGCTCGGGCTCCATCGGTGGTTCGGCGTCGTCTGGCTGCCGGCCGACCAGCTCACGCAAGAGGTTCGAGTAGTCGCGGAAAGTGACGGCAGTCGTCTCGGTCAGTCGAGCCGTCGCATCGAGGTCGTCGCCCGCTTCCGGAATGATGCGGATCTGGCCGCGCAGGTAGGGGCGATCGTCCGCCGTCTGCACGATCTCGAAGCGCGAGGCACCCATCACCAGCAGGTTCATCCGGCCGTCATCGAGGCGATCGATGCGCACAATCTTCGCCAGCGTGCCGACGTCATAGGGCGTCGCCGGCCCGGTCTCACTCCCCTCCCGGATCGCGACCACGCCGAAGCTATGTCCTTCTTCGAGGCAGTCCCCGATCATCTGGCGGTAGCGCGGCTCGAAGATGTGCAGCGGCAGCGCCATGTGCGGAAATAGCACGACGTTCAAGGAGAAGAGCGGCAGCCACTGGGTGGGCATGGATCTCAGATTATGGGCGGATTCCGCGCCTCTAGCCGGTGGCGGGAGCGGGCGCCGGCGCCCGTTGAGCGGTTGGGGTGCGCCGGCCGATGATGGCGCTCGTCAACGCGGCACCGAAGAGCAGCACGGCGATCGCGACGGCGAGCGAGGGTCGCATGGCGTTGATGAAGGCCTGGGCCAAAACGTCGTGGGCGAGCTGCTGGACTCGGGCAGCCTCAGCCGGCGGGATGCCGGACGGAAGCGGCACGCCGGACTGGCCGCGTCCAACCTCGAGCACGCCTCCGGCTGCCCTGGCAAAGCCCTCCACGAATGGCAGCCGAAACGCCGGGGGCAGGCTGCCGGCTTGCGCCTGCGCCTGGCTGACGAGCTCGTTGGCGAGCCGCGTTTGCAGGATGGCGCCAACCACCGCGCTCCCAAACGCACCCCCCAGTTGACGGGTCGTGTTGAGCAGCCCGGATGCGGCACCGGCGAGCCGCGGGTTGACGCGCTGCATGGTCACGGTCGTCATCGGGGCAAAAGTGCAACCGAGACCGATCCCGGCCAGGATCAGCGGCGCGAGGAACGTCGACTGTCCGGCGTTCAGCGACGAGACCCACACCACCAGGCCCATGCCCGCGGCAAAGCAGGTGAGGCCGAACATCAGGATGTATTTGCCGCCGATGCGATCGGTCGCGCGCCCCGACAACGGAGCAACGAACATCGAGGTCAGCGGCATGGGGGCGAGCGTCAGGCCGGCTTTGAGCGCGCTGAAGCCGAGGACCGACTGCAGAAAGATCGTCAGGGGGAGAAACAGCCCCATCATGCCGAACGAAACGATCGCCGCCAGGCCGTTGCCGACCGTGAAATTGCGGTCGCTGAATAGCGAGAAGGGCACGAGCGGTTGGTCCTGTACCCGGTCCCAGAGGACGAAGAGCACCAGGAGGATCGCGCTGGCAATGAACAGGCTCGGAATGCTGAAGAGACCCCAGTGGCCGCCGGCCGCATCGAACGACGCGACGTCCGTAAACGTCCCCCAGTGGTACCGCTGGCCTTCGATCAGCCCGAAGACGACGGCGAACAGCGAGCCGCTGGCAAGCAGCACGCCAACCGGATCCAGATTCTGCTCGCGGCCAAGACGGATCCCGGGAAGCAACCAGATGCCCAGGATGAAGGCGACGATGCCGACCGGAACGTTGACCCAGAAGACAGCTTGCCAGCTGAAGTTCGTGACGAGGAAGCCGCCCAGCGTCGGGCCCGTCACAGAGGCGACGCCGGCCACCGCGCCCCAGATGCCAAACGCGGCGCCCCGCTTGTCGGCGGGAAAGATGTTGGTCAGGATGCTGAGCGTTTGGGGCGTCAGGATGGCACCGCCGATGCCCTGGACGATGCGCGCAATAATCAACTGGCCGGGGCTTTGCGCGAGGCTGCAGGCGATCGAGGCGAAGGTGAAGACCGCGAGGCCGATGAGGAAGAGTCGCTTGGCGCCGAACATGTCGCCCAGCCGGCCGGCGGTGATCAGCAGGACTGCGTACGCGAGGATATACGCGTTCAGCACCCAGAGGATCTGGTCGAGGCCCGCGTGCAAACCGTCGATGATGCTCGGGATGGCGACGTTCACGATCGTGAGATCGAGCAGGATCATGAAGAAGCCAAGGCAGAGCACGAGCAGGATGACCCACGGACTCCGCTTGGTCTGAACCGCCGCCTGCATTAGGAGGCGGCCGCGATGAACCGAGATGCGCGATGCGCCATCGCCATGATCGTAATCATGGGGTTGGTGCCAAGCGCGTCGGGGAAGGCGCTGGCGTCCGCGACAAACAGGCCCTTGACCTGGTGCGACTGGGCGTCGGGGCCGATGGCCGAGGTCGCCGGATCGGTTCCCATTCGGCAGGAACCCATCTGATGAAAACTGAGGTAGCCCATCTGGCCGGGGCCGTAGCCCTGCCGGTCGACCTCTTCCATGAAGCCATCGATCCCGCCACGCTGGCCGGGATGGTAGGCCACGAAGGCGGCCTGAGTAGTGAAGATCTCGCGCGCGCCCCCCGCCTCCATGATGCGGACGCTGGCCTCGATGCCGCGGCGCATGTCTGCGACATCTTTGGCCGTGAGGCGGTAATCGACGCGCGCCGCGCCGTCGACCGCCGTAACCCGACCACCCTCGTGGTCACGAACGAGCGGTGCCAGGACCGACATGTTGGGCAAGGCCCGCATCAAGCGCCGGTAATGCGCTGGGTCGCGCCAGGGGATCGCCAGCGCCAGGATGGCCGGGTGCATCGGACCCGACTCGATCTTGACACCGTGATATTGACCGTCGAGGTTGACGAACTCGTCGGAAAAGATCGACTGCATCGTTCCCTCCCACGGCCGGAGGGTCTCATCGAAGATCCCGGCTACGGCCGTCCCCGGATGGAGCCGCAACCCAGCTCCGACCATGCGGTTCTTGAGCCCGGAGCGCTGCAGCAGCGCCGGAGTGCCGATGGCGCCTGCTGCGGCCACGACCGCCCGGCTTCGCACGATGAGGGTGAATTCCGGCATACCCGCCTGCCGGACAGTGGCGCGCACGCCCACGGCACGCCCGTCCTGGAGAAGCACGCGGTCGACCTTGCAGTTCACCACGATGCGGGCGCCCTGACGATACGCATCCATCAAATAGGTCTTGAGCGTTGACTGCTTGGCGCCGATCTGGCAGCCGAGTCCGCAGTAGCCGCAGCGCGCGTCCTGCGTGCAGCCCTGGACGTTGCGAGGCATCGAGTCCACGTGCCAGCCCAGGCGGGTCAGACCGCGCTTCAGGACCCGCTCACGCGCCGGGACGGCGCTGTGGTCGCGATTGACGCCAAGGCGCTCACAGACCGCATCGAGCGAGGCCGTGTAGTCGTCCGAGGCAAAAGCGGTGAGCCCGTACCGTCTCGCCCATTCCTGCCGCTGCCAATCCGGAGTGCGAAAACTGGTGGAGTAATTGACAAGGGTGCCGCCACCGAGGCACCCACCGGCGACCAGGGCGATGGCGGCGTCGCTGCTGGCCGCGAAGCCCCCCTGGAAATAGAGCTTGCGCATCATCGAGAGTTCGAGTTGATCGAAATCAGCCTCGTTGTAGTAGCCGCCCTCCTCGAGCACGATGACAGCCTTCCCGGCCGCCGCCAGCTCGCCGGCCACCACGCCGCCACCCGCACCCGAGCCGACCACGACCGCATCGCAGGTCAGCGTCGTGTCGCCATCGAGGATGGTGGTCCGGATGCTCTTTGGCGTCGGCGGCGGGGCCGTTATCGGCCCCGGGTAGCCGATCTCCGGCCATACCGGATTCGTGCCGTCGTCCTCCGTCTCGCCGAGGAAGGCCAGCAGCGAGAGGCGCTTGAAGACTTGAAAGAGCTGCCGCCGAAACGCCAGCCGGCTGGTCGACCAGGCCGACATGACGGCGACCCGCTGCTCTCGCGACCAGTGATGAAACGGCACAGGTCGGCCGGTGAGGAGGAACGTACCCGATCGACGGCCGAGGACGCCGACGAGCAAGCGCAGCCGGCGCCGGTCGGCTTCAGAGGGGAGGCTGCGAAACGTCTCGTCCATCGACGCTGCAACCCGGATTGGGGAGCCTGGATGACCCATGCCTCCGATGAAGGTGTCGGCCATGGCGACGAGCACGGGCGACTGGCCGTCGCGGGTCGTCGTCGTCGCCGGCGCCTTGACGGCGGTGGACATCCTGTTACCCCCCAGGCGAGCTGATCAGTCCTCCCATCATAAATCGAATTCGCGCCCTCGTTTTATGGGGGGTTCAGCGGCGGCCCCTAGGCTGAAAACCGAGGCTCTGAGGAGCCAGTAACCACCAGGAGGTGATACACGTGACGCTCAATCTAAGGAAAAAGCTGCTGTTGATCGGCGCGCCCATCGTGATGGTTGGCGCCGGTCTGACGACCATGGCGGCCAGCGCGGCAACGCCGACGCCGTCCGCAACGCCGACCCAGCAGGCCGAGAAGTCGGGAAGCGCAGCTGAGGCTGCGGAACCGGCCGACACCGCGGCGGAAGCCGCCGCCGAGGCCAACGAGCCGGCCCTGCCCGGAGGTGGCCACGCCGACAGCGCGACCGATGCCAATGCCGACCACCAGTTCGAAGGGGTCGAGTAAGGCTTTCCCTCCCGCGACCGGGCGCACGGTGCGCCCGGTCTATCTCCCTAAAGCGCGACACGGCGCCTGACCAGCACAATGGTCGCTATGTGCTACACAGATGAGGCCCGACCGCCGCTTCCACCCATCATGGGCGGCTCAACCGACGAAGGCGACCTGGTGCTCACCGCGGCCGACGGCAATCGCTTTAGGGCCTACGCGGCGCGAGCGGCGGCGCCCACTGGCGCCGGTGTCGTCGTCATTCCGGACCCCCGCGGCGTCCACCCCTTCTATAAGGATTTGGTAGGCCGGTTTGCGCAGGCTGGCGTGGACGCGGTGGTCGTCGACTACATCGACCGCACCGCCGGCATGTCGGAACGGCCGGAGAACTTCGACCTTCGTGCCGCCATCGGCAAGACGACCCCCGACGGAATCGCGGCCGACGTCGCCGCCGGTATTGCCTATCTCCGCTCGCCGGCCGGCGGCGGAGTCGAGTCGGTGTTCACCGTCGGCTTTTGTTTTGGCGGCGCCCAATCATGGCGGCAATCCGCCGCGCAGCCTCTCCTGGCTGGTGCGATCGGGTTCTATGGGGTTCCGTCGCGTGTCCGCGATGCCATCCCGCGGATGCGCGCGCCTCTCCTGCTGCTCCTCGCGGGAGACGACCAGGCCACAACCCAGGAGGATTTCGCCCAGTTCGACCGCGAGCTCACCGCAGCTGGCGTTCGGCACCAGAAGGTGGTCTACGAAGGCGCGCCACATTCGTTCTTCGACCGCAGCTTCGAACAGCACAAGGACGCCTCGGCAGATGCCTGGCGCCAGATGCTCGCCTTCATCAAGGAGCACACACGACAACCCGCGCGAACCTAGACGTCGGCCGCGCTGGCGTCTGGCTCGGGTCGATGGCGTTCCTTACGGCGCCCGACCTGCGTCGCGCGGTGGCGGAGGTCGAAGAGATGGGGTTCGGCGCCATCTGGGTCGGCGAATACCTCGCCCGCGAGGTCTTTGCGGCCTGCGCCATCATCCTCGCGGCCACCAGCCGGATCAAGGTTGCCACAGGCATCGCCAATATTTGGGCCCGGGACCCGACCGCGATGATGAACGGTGGCCGAGCGCTGGCCGAAGCCTGGCCGAACCGCTTCGTGCTTACCATCGGCGTCAGCCACGCCCGGTTGGTCGAAGCTCGCGGGCATCACTACGAGCGGCCCTTGACGGCGATGCGCACCTACCTCGACGAGATGGCCAAGGCCCCCTACCGAGCGCCTGAGCCAAATCCGCCCCTCCCCATCGTGCTTGGCGCCCTCGGACCGAAGATGCTCCAGCTCGCGCGCGAGCGAACGGCCGGAGCGCATCCGTATTTCGTTCCGGTCGAGCACACGCGGCAGGCGCGCGACATCCTTGGGCCGGACCGCTTGCTCGTTCCGGAGACCGCCGTCGTCTTCGCCAAAACACGTGAGGCGGCTCGGGTTCCCGGCGACATCTATATGCGCACCTACCTGGCGCTCCCGAATTACCGCCAGAACCTGGTTCGGTTGGGGTGGTCAGACGACGAGCTAACCCCGCCGGGCAGCGACCGCCTCTTCGATGCCGTGGTGGCCTGGGGTGACGATCAGGAAATCGCCGGCAAGCTACGGCGGCATTACGACGCCGGGGCCGACCAGGTGGCGGTCAGCGTGCTCATGCCGACGCCCGACCGCGCTCCCACCGCGGAACTTCGACGCCTGGCGCCGCTGCTGCTAGACTCGGGAGCGCGAAACTCTATCGGGAGGTGAGGTCTACGTGGCTGTGATCCTTGTGCGTCGCGCCTGCGTGGCGTCCACCTCCCCGGGGCTGCTTTAGCCAAATCCGCGAATAGCCTCCCCGGCGAAGGGCGCCGACGCCGTTTGCCGTTACCCACATCAGGGAGGTTCTTGGATTGAATTCAGACGAGCGCGCCGAGCTGGAAGAGCTCGGCTGGAACGAGCGATTCGCTTCCGCGTTCGATGAGCTCGATGACGGGGATGTTCAGCCCGGGCGGCTGGCGGCCGACTACGGCACCAAATTCCTCGTGCAGCTTGCCGGCAGCGCGCCGCTGGCGACGCTTGGCAGCTCCCTGCGCGAGGCCCGTCTGGTCGCGGTTGGTGACTGGGTGGCCGTTCGGCGCACATCGGAAGCGACCGAGATTCGCGCCGTGCTTCCGCGACAGTC
>DATNNA010000019.1:0-7967 GCA_035602075.1 Binatus sp. (SeqCode)
GCAACGAGATCGGGGGCACGCTGATCAGCAACGGAATCTGGAAGGGGCCGCAGGTGAGCGATGTGCTGGCCCTCACCCCGCCGCCGTCGAACGCGACCTGGATGCTGATGGAAAGCGCCGATGGCTACACGGAGAGCTTTCCGCTGCCGGATCTCACATCCGACCACCTGCTCGCCACCCATCTCAACGGTGCGCCGCTGACGTCGATGCACGGCTTCCCCGCGCGCTTTATCTTTCCCGGCCGATACGGGATGAAGCAGCCGAAGTGGGTCACGCGCATCCGGTTCGCGGCGAGCGATCAGCCCGGTTACTGGGAGAACAACGGCTGGGACGAGCGCGCCATCGTCAAGACCATGTCGCGCATCGACCAGCCCGTGGATGGTGCCGCGCTGGCGGCCGGGTCCGTCCATTTTGCCGGCATCGCCTTCGCGGGCGCCCGCCGGATCAGCGCCGTTGAGCTGAGTTGGGACGGCGGCCGTTCCTGGCAGCCGGCCGAGTTGCAGGCTGAGTTCTCTCCCTATGCCTGGCGCTTCTGGCAGCTCAGCACCAGCATCGCCGCGGGACATTACAACGTTAAGGTGCGGGCCCGCGACGGTGAGGGAACATTACAGTCGTCGAGGTCGGCGCCCACGCTGCCGAACGGCGCCGACGGCTATCACACGATCACGCTCGATCTCGCCTAGCGTTCTCAGAGGCTTCTCAGGACGCCTTCAGCTTCCGGCCGCGGGCGCCCTTCTACCGTAAGGTTGAGGTCGCCGGAAAAGCATGAGCCAACCCGTTGTACCTGGCAGGGAGAGGAACATGTCCTCTAACGCGACGCTGAGGTGGGCGTCGGTGCTGGGCACGCTGTTGCTGGCCCTGCTATCCGGTGGCGTGGTCGCCACGTCGCCCAAACCTGCCGAGGCGCCATTGCACCCCGCGGTGACCGTCCTGCCGAGTGACGCCACGGTACACAGTGAAAGCCATGTCTCCTGAACTCACGACCCGCCATTTCGACGCGCTTGGCTCGACCTGCGAACTATTGAGTGTCGATAGTGGGCAGGCGGCGCTGGAACGTTGCGAGCAGCGCATCCGCGATGCGGAGGCCCGCTTCACCCGGTTTCTCCGTGACAGCGAGCTTTCAGGACTGAATGCCAGCGACGGCCGTTACGTTCCGGTGAGTCCAGAAATGTTTGCCATGCTGCAAGCGGCGCTCTGGGCATTCGAGGAGAGCGAAGGGCTCGTCAATGCGGCGGTCCTTCCGGCCGTGGCCGCCGCCGGATATGATCGGCCATTCCGGCAGGGCCTGACGGAGCCGGCTGTCCTTCTTCCGATGCAACTGCCGCCACTCCCGCAGGTACTGCTCCTGGATGAGGCCACGCGCTCGGCGGCGCTCGCCCCCGGTGCGGCACTCGACCTGGGTGGAATCGCGAAGGGCGCGCTGGCCGACATTCTGATCGATGAGCTCGGTGACAACACCGTCTGCAACCTGGGCGGTGATCTCCGCGTGCGCGGAGCCGGTCCTGATGGTGACGGCTGGCACATCGGGCTCTGCGATGGAACGCTCGTCGCGCTGCGCGACGGTGGCGTCTGTACCAGCGGGGTAAGCAAGCGCCGCTGGGGGCACTCGATGCATCATCTGATCGACCCGCGCACCGGCATGCCGGCCAGGACGGACCTCGCGGAAGTCTCCGTGGTCACGGACAGTGCCCTGCGCGGTGAGGTCTATGCGAAGAGTGCCGTTCTTCTGGGTGCGGCCCAGGGCATCGCCTTCCTCGAGGCCCGCGGCGTTCACTACGCGGTGGTGCCGGCGGAAGGCGCGGGTGCCGGCGCCGGCCCGAGCGCCCTTCCGGCTGCGGCGTGACGGTTGACCAGCTCCTCTGGTTGACGTCGCGTGCGGCGGCGCTCACCGCCTTCTTCGTGCTCGCCGCCGCGCTGGTCACCGGCCAGGCTCTGCGCACCGCGATGTTCGAGGGAGCCGTGCGCAATCGCGATCTCTCGAATCTGCACCGGTTCCTCACCATCTGCTGGGTACCGTTCGTGGGCCTTCACGTCCTGGCCATGACGCTCGACGCAGTCGCACGGATCGGCCCGATCGACCTCGTGATTCCCTTTCGTGTCTCGTACGCCGCCTTCGCGATCGGCCTCGGCACGATTGGATTCGACCTTCTGCTGGTGGTCACGGCCACCAGCTACCTGAGGCGGCGCATCGACCCGCTCGCCTGGCGCTGGCTGCACCGGCTGTCCTATCCGATGTTCGGTGTCTTTGCGCTCCACGCCCTGCTGTCGGGGACCGACTTTGCGCGCCCCCTCGTGCTCGCGCCGGCCGCCGGCGTAGTCGCCTTCATCATCATCGTGAGCCTGGCCCGATTCGCCTTCGGTCGCATGGAGACGACGCCCCGCTAGTATCGAGCCGTACCGGCCACCCCTCAGGAGGATGTGCGATGCGTGTTATGGATGTCGTCAGCGAAGCAAAAGGTGCCATGCGGGCTTCCGAAGTGTTCGGCACTCCCTACGAAAAGAATGGGATCACGATCATTCCGGCGGCGAAGATCTCCGGCGGCGCCGGCGGCGGCGGTAACGAAGGTGAGCCGCAGGCTGGGGGCGTCGGCTTCGGCGTTTCCTCCAGGCCGGTGGGCGCCTTCGTGATCAAGGGTGGAGAGGTCAGCTGGCAGCCGGCCCTCGACTTGAACCGGGTCATCCTGATGGGGCAGGTCGTTGCCATCGTCGCACTGCTGACCGCCCGTGCCATCGTGAAAGCGACGACGAAGCACCGCTAATGGCCAGCCCGACCGCGATCGACATCGACCTGCAGTCCGTTCGCCGGCAGTTTCCCGCGCTCGGCCTCAAGGTTGACGGTCAGCCGGTCGTCTACCTCGACAATCCCGCCGGCAGCCAGGTGCCGCAGCGCGTGATCGACCGAACCGCCGCGTACTGGCGGACGATGAACGCGAATCAGGGCGGCACGTTTGCGACCAGCCAGCGCTCGGACGCGCTCATCGCGGAGGTGCGTCAGGCCGCGGCGACCTTCCTCAATGCCGCCTCATCGGACGAGATCGTCTTCGGCCCCAACATGACGACGCTCACCTTCGCCCTGAGCCGTGCGATCGGGCGGGAGATGCGGCCGGGCGACGAGATCGTTGTCACCCGGCTCGAACACGACGCCAACGTCTCACCGTGGCTGGCGCTCCAGGAGCGCGGCGTGACCGTGCGGTTCGTCGACATTCAGGTACCGGAATGCACGGTTGACATGAGCGATCTCCAGCGCCAGCTGACCCCGCGCACGCGGCTGGTGGCGGTCACGCACGCGTCGAACGCAGTGGGAACCATCCCCGACCTCGCCGCCGTGTCGCGCGCCGCTCACGCCGCGGGTGCGTGGCTATGGGTTGACGCGGTTCACTACGGGCCTCACGGTCCGATCGACGTCCGTGCCATCGACTGCGACTTCCTCGTGTGTTCGAGCTACAAGTTCTACGGGCCGCACCAGGGGATCCTCTACGGGCGCCGCGAGCTGCTGCAGCGGCTGCGTCCCTACAAAGTTCGTCCCGCCACTGACGAGGGGCCGTCGCGCTGGGAGACGGGGACCCAGAACCACGAGTGCCTCGCCGGTTTGCTCGGCGCATTCGAGTATCTGGCCGAGCTCGGAGGCGCCGACGGGGTTGTCCGGCCCGCGCTGGAAACGGCCATGGAGCGCATTCGCCGCCACGAGCGGGCGCTGGTGGCGAGGCTGATCGATGGCCTCCAGCAGATTCCCGGGATCAAGCTCTACGGCATCACCGCGCCCGACGAGCTCGAGCGCCGGGTGCCGACCGTGTCGCTGACCTGGCCGCCGCATCGACCGGAGACCCTGGCGCGCTGGCTCGCGAGCCACCAGGTCTTTGCCACCAACGGCGACCATTACGCGACCGAGCTGATGGCGAAGCTGCGCCTTGCCGACGAAGGCGGCACCCTGCGGATCGGCATCGCCCACTACAACACGGCGAGCGAAGTCGACCTCGTCCTCGAGCTGCTCGCCGGTTTCCCTGGGTGAGCCCGAACCGCATCACACGCTGATCAGCAGCACACCGGCCAACGCCAGTCCGATCCCGGCTTGCTGCGGCCGGGCCATTCGCTCGTTGAGGACGATCCGGGCGAGGACGAGGGTCGCGACCGGGTAGAGCGACGAGAGAATGGACACGACGCTCAACAGGCCGAGCGTGGTCGCAAACGCGAAGAACACGTCGGCGACAACGTCGAGGACGCCGACGGCAAAGAGGGCCGGGAGATCGGGGAGGGCAACCTTGATCCGCGAACGGAACGCCACGCCGAGCACCAGCAGCGCCGCCACGCTCCCGGTTCGGGTCGCGAGCACGCCCCAGAGCGGATCCGGCCGGCTCGCGTAGCGGATCGCCACCAGGAAAAGGCCGAAGGCAACCGCCGCGACCAGCGCCAGGCCGACGCCGGGGAGGAGCCGCCGCCCGGACTCTGCGGGGCGGCGATCGAACGCCAGCAGGGCGATCCCGCCGAGGGCCATGGCCATGCCCAGGTACTGCAGCGCGGTCGGCCGTTCGCCCAGCACCAGGCCAACCAGGATGGGGACAACCGGCCCCGTCGCGGCGATCGTCGAGACGACGCTGATCACCCCGATCGCCATCCCACGGTAGGCCGCCGAGAGCCCGACCAGGCCGGCCAGTCCCGCCACGACGCCGGCGATCATCCAGAGGCCCGGCTGGGGAGGGACTCCGCGAACGATGACCACGAGGGCGATCAGCAGGAGGGTCGGCGGCTGGGAGATGAACAGCACCACGAACGCGCCCAGGCGTCGCGTGTTGATGCCGCCAAGGAAGTCGCCGATGCCCCAGCTCACGCTGGCGGCAAGGGCAAGCAGAACGGCGCTCAGCGAGCCACCCGCCGAACGGTGGTTCGGGTCAGCAGATCGCCCAGACGCTGGCGTTTGCCCGTGCGCAGCAGAAGAACCGCGTCGATTGGCCAGAGAGGAAGCAAAACTCCAAGCAGGTTGCGCAGCGTCGCCCGCCCCCAACCGGGCACACCATCCGGTCCGTAAACCGAGATGCCCATCAGGGTCTTGCCGATGGTCTGTCCGGTGCGCGCCTCGATGGGGATGCGATACGCCAGGGCGATGACCGCCAGGAGCAGGAGGCCCTCAGGGTCGAGCACGATCTCGGCGTTGTCCAATCCGGACACCGCCGTCAGTAGCAGGATCGCGCCGACCAACACGATAGCCAGGTCGATCAAACCGGCCCAGAGCCGGCGGATGAGTGGATATAGGCGCCAGTCGCCGTCGCCCGCCCGTTGGAAAATCGCCGCATCGATCGTGTCCGCCAGCTGGCGGCGCACGCCCAGCACGATCGGGTCCAGGGCTGACAGCGCGCCGCGGCGTGCCAGCCAGCGAACCGAAAGAATAATCGCGAGCGCCGCCAGGACCGTTACGGCGACGACGAAGAATCGATGTTCGGCACGGTGGAAGAGACGGACGGCCGGCTGTCCCACCAGCGCCCCGAGCCCGACAAAGAATGCGATGTAGACGACCACCGACGGGATGAGACCGGCGACGAACGTCAGCCGCGGCATCTTACTGACGCCCGCCACCTGGGTGGTTGTGATACGAAGCCCTGGGATCAGCCGGCCGATGAACACCGCCAGCGCCCCGCGACGTCGCAGCAGGTCGGTCGTCCGGTCGAGCGCGCGCCTGAAGCCGAGCGCGTCCGCCGCCCTGTTCAGGGCTGGCCGGCCGACGCCGGCGAAGACTTCACGACCGATCGTCGCGCCAAGGATGGTCGCCAGCACGAGCGCGGCGACCATGGGTAGGGGGTCGACGGTATCGCTGGCGATGGCGATCCCGGCAATGATCAAGAGCAGGTCGCCCGGTGCAAACGGGATGGGGATCCCGGTCTCCTCGATGAAGACGAGCCCCGCGATCACGACCGTCAGCAGGTCCCCACTGAGGCTGCTGATAGAGGTCATTGGATTCACCACGAGGCTTGCTCTCAGGGTGGCGTTTAGCTGATCAACTCGCGGATCAGGGGGATCGGCATTGACCCGCAACCGAGAAAGGCATCGTGGAAGGTCTTCAGCCGGTACCCGGGGCGGCGCTGCATGTCGGCCCTCAGCTCGAGGATCAGGAGCTTACCCAGCGTGTAGTTCAGGTACATCGGATCCCACGCGCCACGCGTCGCCTCGCGCGTCGCGGGCAACTCGGTCATGAATCCGACGGATTGGAACAGTCGAATGGCGTCCGGCATCGTCATCCCCTGGCAATGGAGGCCGAGGGCGACCAGGAATCGGCAATCGCGGAGCAGCGCCTCGAGGCGCTGCGCCAGCAGCTGTTTGGGATCCGTCGAATATCCGATCTCCAGCATCATCTCTTCGACGTAGTGCGCAAAGCCTTCGCCCGTGGTGTATGTCCAGAAGAGTTGTCGCGTCGGCGACGCCGCGTGCCGCTCGAACAGGCCCTGAACGTAATGGCCGGGATAGGCCTCGTGGATCGACGTGCCTTCCATCGTCGCGTAATTCATGTAGCGCAACCACTCCTCGCTCTTGGCCGCATCCCAGTCGGCAGCGGGCACGGTCACCCAGTAGTAGCTGTCGGTGGCGACGGTTTCGAGCGGTCCTGCGCTGTCCATCGCCGCGCTGATGTAGGCGGCATACGACGGCGTCGGTTGTACGAGGCACCGGCCGTTGCTGGGGAGGGACACGACGCCGCGTTCCACGATAAAGGCGCGAAGGCGGCCGAGCATCGCTGTGACGTCATCGATCATCGATGTCGTCGTCGGATGGTGGTCCTCCAGCCGAGTTACCGCGGCGTGCACACCTTCGCCCGGTGCGATCTGCTCGGCGGCGGCTTCGGCGGCCGCGCGATTTCGGTCGATGTCGGCGCGCACCATTCGCTCGAGCGCGGCGACATCGAGTTGCACGAGCTCGCGCAAGTCCAGTAGGCGCAAGAAGTGATCCTCGCCCAGGGCGTAAGCATCGTCCGCCGTCGCGCGTCTCGCCTGCAGCAAGCCGGCGAAATCCCTCGTCTGGCGGACGGCGTGATCAATCGCCTTCAGCGTTTCGGCGTCGTCGCGGGCCGCGGCGCGCACCTCACCGTCGAGGTATTCAACCTGGCCGTCGACCGCCTCGATCGCGATCTCGAGGTTGGGCCTGGGGAGCGCCGCCTCCAGGTTGTCGCGTGCCGCCTCCAGAAAGCCGGCATACCCGCGGAGGTGGCGGCGAAGGGCCGCCAGCCGGTCGCCGAGCGGGGCGTAGGGCCGCTTCAAGTAGAAACTGACGTCCAACTCGCCGGGGCCGGCGTAGAACATCGGCTCGCGAAACGGCAGCCGCAACTCGGTGAGCTCGAAGCGAGCCGCCTGCAGCTGAGCGGCCAGCGCCCGGCGATCGATCGCCTGCTCCGGGTTCAGTCCCTGCACCCCGGCGATGGTGGTGAGCTGCTGATCGATCTCCGTCACCCGAGCGCGGATCGCGCTTTGAGAAAGGTCGCCGACCACCCCGTCGAACCGGTGATCGCCCATATATCGAGCGTGCGTCGGCGAGAAACGGAAAAAGCCTTCGATCACCTGCCGCTCGGTCGCCGCCCAGTCCCCCACGGTTCGCGCTAGGACGACTTCTTGGGACGCCGGCTTCGCCGGCGGTCCCCATGGGCGCGCATGAAGGTGTAGGTCTTCTCGGCCGCGTAGCCTTTTTGCACCGCGTCCTGGATGCGCGGCCAGAATTCTTCCTTCACCCAGTTGCGTGCGACGAGCACCTCGACGCCGGCGAGGCGAAGGTCGCCTTTCTCCAGGTCAGAGGTCGTGTCGCCGCGCTGCAGCGAGCGAACCGCATCAAGGCTGAGGTTGGGAAGGAGCCATCCGTGCGGGATGAGGACCTCGGCCTGCCCGCGAGGCTCGTCTGGCACGGAGCAACTGTACAACGGCGGCTGTCCGGCCCGTAACGTATGCTGCTGACGTGCCGGTGCTGAAAACGCTTCATGTGCTGGGCGCGATCTTCCT
>DATNNA010000020.1:0-3994 GCA_035602075.1 Binatus sp. (SeqCode)
GTGCGCACCCCGGCCGCCGTCAGGCGGAGCAGGTTGCGCCGCCCGTCGCGCGGATCCCGGAAGCGCTGGATTAACCCGCGCGCCTTGAGCCGGGCGACGACTTCGGCTGTCGTCGAGCGGTCCAGGGAGACTCGTTCGCCAAGTGTTTTCTGGTCGATGTTCTTCTCCGCCCGCAGCGCGTAGAGGACGGCGAACTGGGGCGAGGTCACCTCGGCCGAGACCTCGGCGTTCCAGAGCCAGTAGTGGACCTGCTGGGCGCGCCGAATCAGGTGACCGGGATGGCGGCGGAGGTCTTCAGGCGAGGTTGACATAGCCCGCTTCTGAAACTATATTCCGTGTACTGACGAATTTGAAGCCCTAAGAGGGAGGAGAAGCGGACATGGCCGACCAAGGGTTGTCGTTCGAGAGGCGAGTCAGCCGTCGGGAGGTCTTGCGGACGATTGGAGGGGGTGCGCTGGCGCTCGGGGCCGCCGACCTGCTGGTCGCCTGCGGCGAGATCAAGGGCTCCAGTACCACGAGCAGCGGCACCATCACCATCGGCTATGTCAGCCCGCAGACGGGCGCACTGGCCGGGTTTGCGTCGGGCGACAACTTCGTCCTCAGCCAGGTGAGGGCCACGGGCACCTACAAAAATGGATTCAAGCTCGGCAGCAAGACCTTCGACGTAAAGATTGTCGTCAAGGACACCCAATCGAACCCGGATCGCGCCTCGCAGGTCGCCCGCGAACTGATCCTGACGGACAAAGCCGACCTCATCCTCACGTCCTCGACCCCCGAGACGACCAACCCAGTGGCCGATGCGTGCGAGGCGAACGGCATCCCGTGCGTCTCGACGATCGTGCCCTGGGAGGCGTGGTTTTTCGCCCGCGGCGGCAAGCCCGGCACCGGCTTCAACTTCACCACGATGTTCTTCTTCGGCATGCAGCAGTTCGGCGAATGCTTCATCCCGATGTGGGACCGGATGAATACCAACAAAGTTGTGGCCTTCACGTATCCGAACGATGCCGACGGAAACGCGTTCCGCGACAACAAGACCGGACTCGAGTTCTTCTCCGCGCAGGCCGGTTACCACAACGTCGACGGTGGCAGCTACACCGACGGAACGACCGACTACAGCAGCATGATCGCCAACTTCAAGAGCAAGGGCGCGCAGCTCTTCACCAATGCCCCGATCCCGCCCGACTTCAACACCATGTGGAAGCAGGCATCCCAGGCCGGCTTCAAGCCGAAGCTGGCGACCGTGGCCAAGGTCCTGCTCTTCCCGGCGGATACCGAGGCGATCGGCGACCTGGTCAACAATGTCGCGACCGACGCCTGGTGGACGCCATACCACCCCTACACCTCGACGCTCACCGGCCAGAGCTGCAAGCAGTTCGCGGATGCCTTTGAGTCGTCGACCGGGAAGCAGTGGGTGCAGAGCATCGGGTCCGTGCACTCGCTCTTCGAGATCGCCCACAAGGCGTTCACCGCCGTCGACGACCCGCACAACCACACTGCCGTCGCCACGCAGCTCAAAACCATGAACTACACGGGGATCAGCGGTCCTCTCGACTTCACGAAGGGGCCGATGCCCGGAATTGCGATCCAAAAGCCGGTTGGCGTGCAGTGGAAGAAGGGATCGAAGTTCCCCTACAGCATGCAGGTGGTGGACAACAGCGCGAACAAGAACGTCCCCGTGAACGGAGACCTCGTCCCAACCAATCCATGACGGCGGAGGCGGCCCTTCTCGAGCTGGCCGGCGTCAGCAAGCGCTTCGGTCGGATCACGGTCGCCGACAGCCTGTCGCTGCGCTTCCAGGCAGGAGAGACGGTTGGGATCGTCGGGCCGAACGGTGCCGGGAAGAGCACGCTGTTCGCGATGATCGCCGGCGACCTGAAGCCCGACGCGGGTGACGTGCGCGTCGATGGGCGCTCGGTCCTGCGGCTCGACCCCGCAACCCGGTGTCGCATGGGGATCGCGCGGACCTACCAGGTCCCACGTCCTTTCGAGAACATGACCGTCTTCGAGAACCTGCTGGTCGCGGCCTATCGCGGTGGGCAGCTTTCCCGCCTCCAGGGTTACACGGTCGCAGCCGGGATCCTGGAGCAGACGGGGCTGTCGCAGGACGCGAACCGTCCGGCCGGACGCCTCGGCCTGCTGCAACGCAAACGCCTCGAGCTCGCGCGCGGGCTGGCGACGCAACCGCGCATCCTCTTGCTCGATGAGGTCGCCGGCGGCCTCACGGATCCGGAAGTCGCCGAGCTGGTCGATATCGTGGAGCAGGTACGGCAGCGATCGGTGGCCATCGTCTGGGTGGAGCATGTCGTGCACGCGCTGACCCGCGCCGTCAGCCGCATCATCTGCCTCGCCGGCGGTCGCCTGATCGCAGAAGGCGACCCGCAGACGGTTCTTGCCAACCCGGAGGTCAAGGAGGTGTACCTGGGAGTCGACGTCGATGCTTGAGGTTCGCAACCTGACCGTCCGGCATGGGTACCTGCAAGCACTCACCGAGGTCAGCCTGGCGGTGGCGCCGGGCGAGACCCTCGCGATCATCGGCGCCAACGGCGCCGGCAAGTCGACGTTGCTGCGCTCGATCATTGGCCTGCACCAGCCGACCGCCGGCTCGATCCTGCTCGACGGCCGGGACATCACGGCGCTGCCCCCGCATGCTCGGGTGCGCGAGGGAATCGCGCTCGTTCCCGAAGGACGCCGGCTATTTCCATCGCTGAGCGTCGAGGAGAACCTGTTGGTGGGGCAATCATCGGGTCGACCCGGTTCCTGGGACGTGCGCGCCGTCGATGAACTCTTTGATTGGATGGAGGAGCGGCGCTCCGAGCCGACCGTCCACCTCTCCGGAGGTGAGCAACAGGCGGTGGCCATCGGCCGCGCCCTGATGGCGAACCCGCGAGTGCTGCTCCTCGACGAGCTCTCGCTCGGGTTGGCACCCACCATGGTGCGGCGGATCTACGGCGTCCTCCCCGAACTGGTCCAGAAAGGCATGGCGGTCCTCCTCGTCGAGCAGGACGTCGCCCAGGCGCTGCGGATCGCCGACCGGTTTCAATGCCTGCTCGAGGGTCGCACCACGCTGGAGGGCAAAGCGGCTGAGGCGACGACGGCGAAGATCGAAGCCGCCTACTTTGGGCTGGCAGGCCGCACCGGCCCAGGAAGCGCCGCATGAACTGGGTCAATGCCATCGCCCAGGGGATCCTCCTCGGCGGCCTCTACGCGCTCTTCGCCTGCGGGCTGTCCCTGCTTTTCGGCGTCGTGCGCGTCGTCAACCTCGCTCACGGCGATTTCGCGGTCCTGGCCGCCTACCTCGCGCTGGTGGTGATCTCGACCACGCACGTGCCGGCGCTGCTCACCTTCGTCATCGTGGCGCCGCTCTTCGCCATCTTCGGATACGGCGTCCAGCGGCTGATCATCCAGAAGAGCCTGGAAGTCTCGCCGCTGACGACCTTACTCGTGACCTTCGGGCTCTCGGTCGTCATCCAGAACGTCTTGCTGGTGACGGCATCCGCCGATAGCCACTCGTTCGATCTCGGCAGCCTCATCTCGGCTTCGCTCCGCGTCAGTCCCGAGCTGTCCATCGGCTATGTGCCCCTCATGATCTTCGTGACGGCGGTTGTGGTCCTCGTCGGCCTGCAGCTCTTTCTCTCGCGCACCGCGATGGGTCGCGCCATCCGCGCGACGGCCGATGACCAGGAGGCGTCGTCGATCGCCGGCGTGAACACGCGCCATGTCTTCGGGATCGCTGCCGCGATCGCGTTCGCTACCGTCGCTCTCGCCGGCCTGGCGCTGGGAAGCTCGTCGTCGTTCGATCCGAGCGCCGGCCCCGCGCGACTGATCTTCGCGTTCGAGGCAGTCATCATCGGCGGCGTGGGGTCGCTCTGGGGGACGCTCGTCGGCGGCATCATTCTTGGCGTGGCGCAGGCGGTCGCCGCCCAGATCGATCCGAGCGGGGGCGTGCTCGCAGGGCACCTCGTGTTTCTCGCGGTACTCGCATTGCGTCCCCAGG
>DATNNA010000021.1:0-6695 GCA_035602075.1 Binatus sp. (SeqCode)
GATCCGGGGAAGACGCCGCTCTTGGCGATCCGGGTCGCCACCTCGAGCGCCTTGAAGTATTCCGGCGACTGCTTGACCTCGAGGTCGGGGAGCGCACCGACTCCCGGGGCGGCCTTCGCCACCCGCTCCCACTCGTCCGCGGTAAACCGACGGAACCGGTCGAGCAGCGCCTCGACCTCGGCGGTGTTCGGCCCGAACCTCTCGTCGGCCATCTCACTTACAATACGCGCGGTTCCATGACGCTGGGAGTTTTCTCATGCCCGTAGTCCAGTGGGTCGTCAGGATTGGCGACACGGTGGAAGCGCGCGATGGCGAGCTGGGCGTCGTCCGCGAGATCTTCGAGGGGCCGCCTCACTCCGCGCAAGCCCTCTTCTTGTCGAGCGAGCCCTACATGCGGGTGGTCAACCCCGGCCAGCCGGACCTCTTCATTCCCTTCGAGGAAATCGTCGACGTCAGCGACGTCAAGCAGCGCGTCTACCTCAAGCGCTACCTGCGGGAGATCAACACCCTGGGCTGGACGCGCGATCCCCGCAAACCTGGGACGGCGGCCGCGCCGTACTTCCCGAAACCGCCCTCGGCTGCCCCGGTCAAGCCGGATGCCAACGGCGGCGTCCCACCCCGCCCTCTGGTGGCCAGCGGCGCCTGGTCGCCCGGGGAGGCCGCACCACGGTCCGAGCCGGGCAAGCGCTTTCGGATCGGCGACCGGTTCAAGCCCGGTGATCCGATTCCGGTGGAGGGCCAGTACACGTGCACCGTGTGCGGTTTCCGCAAACACTCCCGCCAGTTTCGGGAGGAAAATCCTGATGGCCGCTTCCCTCCGCCGCACCACCCCGGCGCGCTCTGGGAGCTCGAGGACCTGCGGCCATAGGGCGTAGACCTGATTCGGGCGCTGGCGCTCGATCGGCGGTCTGTATTCAGAAACCGCTTTGTTAGACTAGCCGCGTACCGTGCTGAGCGATTATTTTCCCTTGCTCATTTTCCTTGCCGCGGTCTTCATTTTTGGCCTCATCGCTCTCTTCTTTCCACCCTGGTTGGCCGGCCACCGGGACTCGGCGGCTAAGGATCTGCCTTATGAGTCCGGCATCGTGCCCCGCTCCGGGGCCCGGCGCAAATTCGCCGTCAGCTTCTACCTGACCGCCATGCTCTTCATCATCTTCGACGTCGAGGCGATCTTCATCTATCCCTGGGCGGTCA
The DNA here is from genome assembly GCA_035602075.1 of Binatus sp. (SeqCode). Taxonomy (GTDB): domain Bacteria; phylum Chloroflexota; class Dormibacteria; order CF-121; family CF-121; genus CF-13. The sequence continues at coordinate 1,195 of DATNNA010000021.1, forward strand.
TCCTCAAGGGACTTGGCTGGTTTGGGGTTGCCGAGATGGGGATCTTCGTCGCCATCCTGCTCGTTGCCCTCGTTTATGTGTGGCGGAAGGGAGCACTGGAATGGGGGAACTGACGCTTCGCCCGGGTCCCATGCCGACCGGCCGAGCCGCCGGACCCACACCGCTCAACGCGCTGGGCGACAACGTGCTCACGACCACGCTCGACCGGGTGATCAACTGGGGTCGGTCGAGCGCGATCTGGCCGGCGCTTTTCGGGCTCGCCTGCTGTGCGATCGAAATGATGGGAACGGTGGGGCCGCGGCACGACCTGTCGCGGTTCGGGTCTGAGCTCTTCCGTGCTTCGCCCCGGCAGGCCGACCTGATGATCGTCTCCGGGCGCGTGTCCATCAAGATGGCGCCGGTGCTCCGTCAGATCTACGACCAGATGCCAGAACCCAAATGGGTGATTGCGATGGGCGCCTGCGCCTCCTCCGCCGGGATGTTCAACAACTACGCGATCGTCCAGAGCGTGGACAAGATCGTGCCGGTCGACATCTATCTCCCGGGGTGCCCGCCCCGGCCGGAAGCCCTGATCGATGCCGTCGTCAAGCTGCAGCGCAAGATCCGCGGTGAGCCGCTGGTCAAGCGCCCTGCCTGACGGCTGCTGACCGATCTTGAGGGGAGAGAAGGCCGCGAGATGAGCGCGAACCCAACGGACAGGCTCGTCGAGAGCCTCGGCAACCGCTTCAAGCAAGCGCTGCAGGAAAGCTCGGACTTCCGCGGCGACCTGAGCATCGTCGTGGATCCGAGCGCGGTGGTGGAGGTGGCCCGCTACCTGCGGGATGAGGAGGGCTTCGACTACTTCCTCTACGCGACCGCCGTCGACTGGCCGGCCCGCGATCCCCGATTCACTGTGGTGTGGGAGGTGCGCTCGCTGGCGAACAAGACCCGCATCCGGATCAAGACGACGGCCGCGATGCCCGAGCCGCACGCGCCCAGCCTGACCGACGTCTGGCCGGCCGCGAACTGGCACGAACGAGAGACCTGGGACCTGTTCGGCATCAAATTCGACGGGCACCCCGACCTGCGCCGGCTGCTGATGCCGCAGAGCTGGGAAGGACATCCGCTACGCAAGGATTACGTCTCCTTCGGAGAGCCGGTCATCTTCAGCGACCAGAAGCTTGAAGGGCTGGAGCCCGATGCGATCCGTGGCTGACACGCGCATTCTGCAGGAGCCGTTCGGCCCGGGCCCGGCACAGGAGCCGTTCGGCCCGGAGCATGAGCCGCCGACGGATTGGATCGAGCTCAACATGGGCCCGCAGCATCCGAGCACGCACGGCGTGCTCCGGGTACGGCTGAAGCTGGACGGCGAGGTCGTGCGTGACGCCGACCCAGATGTTGGGTACCTCCACACCGGCTTCGAAAAGTCCTTCGAGGAGAAGACCTACACCCAGGGCATCACCTTCAGCGACCGGATGGATTACCTGGCGCCGCCGATCAACAACGTCGGCTTCGTTATGTCCGTCGAAAAGTTGATTGGCGTGGAGGTCCCGTCTCGAGCGCAGGCGATCCGGGTGATGATGATGGAGCTGGCCCGGATTGCAAGCCACGAGCTTTGGCTCGGCACCGCCGGCCTCGACCTCGGCGTCTACTCCGGGTTCTTCTATGCCTGGCGCGACCGCGAGCTGGTGCTCGACCTCAACGAGTCCTACTCGGGGGTTCGAATGATGACGTCCTTCACCCGGGTGGGCGGCGTTGCCTGGGATCTGCCGGACGGCTGGATCGACCAGCTGCAGCGATTCATCGACGTCATGCCGGCCCGGATCGACGACTTCGAGGCCATGCTCACGGACAACCCCATCTGGCATCAGCGCCTCCAGGGGATTGGCGCCCTATCTGCGCAGGATGCGATCCGCACCGGAGTGACCGGCCCGATGTTGCGGGCCTCCGGCGTCGACTACGACGTCCGCAAAGCCTTCCCCTACTGTGGCTATGAGCAGTACGACTTCCAGGTGCCCCTCGGTGCCAAGGGCGATTGCTTCGACCGCTATCGCGTTCGCGTCCAGGAGATGCGCGAAAGCCTGAAGATCTTGCAGCAGGTTATCGACACGCTTCCCTCCGGCCCGTGGATCACCAACGATCGCAAAGTCGCCCTGCCGCCGCGTAGCGAGCTGAGCAAGAGCATGGAAGCGGTCATCCACCATTTCCGGCTGGTGAGCGAAGGATTCAAGGGACCGGTTGGTGATGTCTACGCCTTCGTCGAGAGCCCTCGCGGCGAGCTCGGCTTCTACCTGGTCTCGGACGGGACGAACAAGCCGTACCGAATGAAGGTCCGCCCGCCATCTTTTTGCAACCTCCAGCCACTCAAGAAATTGGTGCAGGGCGTCTTGCTGGCAGACGTCATCGCGATCATGGGCAGCATGGACTTCATTCTCGGGGATGTCGACCGCTGATGGCGCTGGCCAAGCCGACGGTCGAGGAGATCAAAGCGCGGGCCGCGCGCTACCCATCGAAGCAATCGGCCATCATCCCTGCGCTCTGGGCGGTTCAGTACGAGCAGGGTTACGTCAGCAAAGAGGCGATGGGTGAGATCGCGCAGATCCTGGCCCTACCGCCCTCGCTGATCGAGGCCACCGCGTCCTTTTACTCGATGTTCCTCACCCGGGCGGAGGGCCGGCACGACGTCGTGATCTGCGTCAACGCGCCCTGCTCGCTGCGCGGCGCCGACGAGATGACCGCTTACCTCGAGCAGCAGCTAGGTGTCCGCGATGGCCAGACAACGAAGGATGGTGCGATCACGTGGCATTCGACGATCGAGTGCCTGGGTGCCTGCGGGGGCGCGCCGATGATGCAGGTCGATCATCGCTTCGAGGAAAACCTGACGCCCGAGCGGATCGACGCCATCATCCAACAGCTTCGAACGGACCCAACGCCGCATGGCGCCAAGCCGATGAGACGTATCCCAACTAAGCGAGCAAAGAACTGATGGGACTCAAGCCGCTCCTGACCAAGGACTTTCACACCGAGAATCTCGAACAGCTTGCGGTCTACGAACGGACCGGCGGCTACGCCGGCTTCAAGAAGGCGCTTGGTATGCAGCCCGACGAGCTGGTCGAGCTGGTGAAGACGAGCGGCCTCCGCGGTCGCGGCGGGGCGGGTTTCCCGACGGGCAACAAGTGGAGCTTCCTGCCCAAGGGCGTCTACCCGCGCTACTTCGTCTGTAACGCCGACGAGAGCGAGCCGGGCTGCTTCAAGGACCGCCACCTGATCGAAAAGAGCCCGCACCAGGTGCTCGAGGGGATCCTGATCGCCAGCTATGCGATCGGGTGCAACCTCGCCTTCATCTATATCCGCGGTGAATACCTGCCGCAGCACGAGGCCCTGGAGTCCGCCATTGAGGAGGCCCGCCAGGCGGGATACCTGGGCAAGAACGTGCTGGGCAAGGGCTACGACATCGACGTCATCCTGCACCGGGGGGCGGGTGCTTACATCTGCGGCGAGGAGACCGCGCTCCTCACCTCGCTCGAGGGATATCGCGGCGAACCACGGCTCAAACCGCCTTTTCCGGCGGTCAAGGGGCTGTACGGAAAGCCAACGATCGTCAACAACGTCGAGACCGTGGCCAATCTCCCGCACATCGTCATCAACGGCGCCGATTGGTTCAAGGCGATGGGGACCCCGACTGGCGCGGGGACCCGCCTCTGGTGCATGAGCGGGCACGTCAACCGGCCGGGCAACTACGAGATGGAGAATGGCACGCCGATCCGCGAGCTGATCGAGGAGCACGGTGGCGGCGTCTGGAAGAACCGCAAGCTCAAGGCGTTCCAGCCGGGAGGCGCCTCGATGATGGTCTTGCTGCCCGAGCACCTCGACGTCGGCCTCGACTTCGACGCGATCCAGAAGGCCGGCTCGCTGGCGGGCGCCGGCGCGATGGTCGTGATGGACGAGACCACCTGCATGGTCGACGTTGCCCGGCGCTACGTGAAGTTCTTCCATCACGAGAGTTGCGGCAAGTGCACGCCCTGCCGCGAAGGCACCTTCTGGATGTCGAATCTCTTCGAGCGCTTCGAGGCCGGTGACGCGAAACCAGGGGACATCGATCTGCTGCTCGAGATGGGTTACAACATCGAGGGACGCTCCTTCTGTCCGCTCGGCGATGCCTCGACCTGGTTCCCACGCAGCGTCATCAAGTACTTCCGCGACGAGTTCCTGGAGCACATCTCCGAAAAGGGCTGTCCCTTCAAGAAGACCGCGCAGGAGGCGGTCGCCTGATGGCCACCGTGCAGACCGACCAGGTCACCCTCACCATCGATGGGCAGTCCGTCACGGTGCCGAAGGGCACCCTGATCCTCGACGCCGCCAAGGCCCTCAACATCGACATCCCGATCTTCTGCTCGCACCCGAAGATGGCACCCGTTGCCGTCTGTCGAATGTGCCTCGTCGAAGTGGAGAAGATACGGAACCTGCAGCCGGCCTGCGCCGTCTACGTCGCCGAGGGCATGGTCGTGAAGACGACCACCGAGCAGGTTGGCAAGTACCAGAAGGGCGTGCTCGAGTTTCTCCTCATCAACCACCCGCTGGACTGCCCGATCTGCGACAAGGGCGGCGAATGTCCGCTGCAGGACCAGACCTTTCAATACGGCCCCGGCGCCAGCCGCTTCGAATTTCAGAAGGCGCACTTCGACAAGGGGGTGCCGCTCTCCGACAAGATCGTCCTCGACCGCGAGCGCTGCATTCTCTGCTGGCGCTGCACGCGGTTCAGCGAGGAGATCTCGGGGGAGCGCGAGCTAGCGCTGATCCAGCGGGGTGTCCACACCATCATCGGCACCTTCAACGACGAACCGGCCCAGTCGAACTACCAGGGCAACTGGACGGAGATCTGCCCGGTCGGCGCGCTGACCTCGCGGCAGTATCGGTTCGTCAGCCGTCCCTGGGACCTGGACCGAACCGCCAGCATCTGCCCCGGCTGCAGCATGGGCTGCAACATCCAGCTCGACGCCCGAAGCAACCGGATCGGACGCTTCCAGTCGCGAGAAAACCTCGCGGTCGACGACGGCTGGCTCTGCGACATGGGCCGCTACAGCTTCCCGCATTTCCAGCGCACGACACAGGACCGGCCGCAGATCCGGCGCAACGGCGCGCTGGAAAAGGTCACCTATGACGAGGCGATCGCCTTCACGGCCGACGCGCTCAAGCAGCTCAAGCAGGCAGGTGCCCAGGCGGCGGGCTGGGCCTCGCCGGCGGCCAGCAACGAGGAGCTCTTCCTCTTCCAGCGGCTCTTCCGCGAGGTACTCGGCTCGCCCAACATCGATCACCGCAGCGGCGTCCTCGAAGATGCCGAGACGGACGACATGACGCTGCCGATCGCCGACATCGAGGGCAGCGACCACCTGGTCGTGCTGGGTGGCCAGGATGTCATCGACGCGGCGCCGGTGCTCCACCTCCGCCTCTTCAAGGCTCAGCGGAAGGGCCTTCAGGTCACCAAGGTCGGCGCCGCCGAGGTCAAGAAAGCCCTCGACGCC
>DATNNA010000022.1:0-6386 GCA_035602075.1 Binatus sp. (SeqCode)
GTCCAGGTCCACGTTCAACGTGGCCATCGATCGCGTCACGCGATCGAGATAATCCGACTCGGACGCCTGCAGGTCGCCTGGTCGCACGTAAGGGAGGGTCACCTGGCCGTGCAGGAAGTCGATCACCTCGTACCCCAGCTCGCCCCCGCTCGCCGCGTCCTGCAGGAAGAAGGCGTCGACCGGTGGTGATTGCCGCGCGCTGAAGCGGTAGAAGCCCACGCGATGCGCCTGCACCTCACGCAGCTTGGCCTGATGCTCACCGAGGCAAAGGTCGGCGAAGTCGGTCAGGCCCGGCCGCTGGAGGATGAACAACCGGGCGTTCGAGTAGCTCGCCACGCTCGCATCGGACGTGTCGAGGACAAAGGCCTCATAGAGCGCGGCATCCTGTTTGGTGGCGGCCAGCGATTTTGCCACCGACTGGATGCCCGCGACGTCGAGTGGCCGCTGGCCATAGGCGTTCATCTCGATCGTGCTCCCGCTCCGCCAGCAATGCAGCGCAAGCAGCCCTCCGCCAAGGGTCGGACAGTTGATCGCCTGCTCACTCGCTTGCAGCGGCCGACGGTCGGCGGACACACCGGCGAATGCGAGGAAGACGATCGCGACGCCGAGGCCGATGAGGGAAAGACCCGCCGCCCAGGCACGAAGACCGCGGCGGGCGGCGGCGGGAATCAGCCGCCGGCTGAGCACGAGCAGGATGGCGGCCGTCGGGATGAACAGGATGGTGTAAGACGCCAGTCGGAACACCGTGTCGGCCTGGGCGGTGCAGGGCATCCCCGGATAGGCGGCACCCGCCCGGAGCGGTGTGATCAGCCAGGCGATCAGCAATAATCCGAGCGGCCAGATCCATTGCGCCCACCGCCAGCGGCGGCGCGCCTTTGACGTCGCCGCCGTCACTGCGCGAGGCTTATGACGGACGGGTGCCGGATGGGCAGCATGCAGTGGATGCCTGGCTCGAGACGGCCGCGGCCGTCGAGTCCGCCGGCCTCGAGGAAGCCGCGGGTGCGGGCATAGGCCTCGTCGATCAGGCGATCCACCTGGCTGAAGTCGGTCCCCGCTGTGCCGAACTCGACGTTCGGGATGAGCAAGCAGATCTCGGCCAGCTCCGAATAGCGCTGGTACTCCTCCAGCATTCGCTGGCCGAGCATGATCTGGATGCTCTGCGAAAGGATCCCGGTGAGCGTGTTGTTCGGCGGCCGGCGCGGATTGGAGGTGCTGTTATCGATGGCGACGATATGGGTGGCACCGAGCTGAATCGCTTCCGGGAGGCCGACGTTCTCGGCCACGGCACCGTCGACGAACTCTTCATCGCCGATGCGGTAGGGGTTGAAGAGGCCGGGAATGGCGGCGGAGGCGGCCACCGCGTCCGGCACGCTGCCACTGGTGAAGATCTCCTTGCGGGCCCGGGTCAGGTTGGTCGCGATCACCGCGCAGGGGAGGGTGAGCTGTTCGAAGGTCGCGGGAAGGTTCATCGCCGCCAGTGTTCGCAGGTAGCGGCTGTCGAAGACGCTGTTGCGCGTGCGGACGTACCGATACGCCATGCGAAGGGGATTGCGGTCGAAGAGGTCTCGATTGCGGATCGACCGCCAGACGTGCGCCAGCTGCTCGATCGTTTCCAGGTCAGGCTTGGCGGCCAGCGCGACCGCGTTGAAGGCCCCCGAGCTACAGCCCACCAGGCCGTCGGGCTTGATGCCGGCTTCCAGCAGGGCCTTGAGGACGCCCACACTGCAGGCGCCGCGGCTGCCGCCACCGCCCAGGACAAAGACCAACCGTCGCTGTTTCCCCCCAGGTTGCGCAATCGTTGGTCGGCGCCGTCGCCACCAGGACAGCATGGTCGGGGATCGCCAGAAGCCAGTCTCCCGTATAGGCATTACGTTTGAGATCCCGATCCGAACATGCGCTCCGGCTGAGTGTAACGGGTCGGTGGCAGTGGGCTGGAAGCTTGTGGACGCTGCGTTACTAGCGTTGAAGAGGGCGACTCCAGGGTCCACGACGCCAGCCTCGTGTTAGCCTTGTAGTATCACCTTTTATTGCTATGCGTTGTCCCTATCTCGAGCAAATCCTGCGTAAACGACAGGCCTTCCTGAAGATCTTTCAGGCGGATTGCCATGTCGACCGCAAGGTCCATCGGTTCCACGGGGTCGTCAAGTGGCCGTCGCCGCCCTGCCTGGGCAAGATGGCCACGTGCGCGCTCTATCAGGAAGCGCGGGCGAGCGAAGACCTGCGGCTGCGCCGCCTGATCGACTAAACGAGGCCACCGCCAAACTCGGATTAAGATCGGGCGTGTGAGCCCAGACGTGATCATCGTCGGCGCCGGTGCGATCGGCACCTCGATCGCCTATCAGCTGACGAAGGCCGGCGTCAAAGTCATGGTCTTCGAGCGCGGCCAGGTCGGCGGCGAGGCGACCGGAGCCTCCGCCGGCATGATCCAGATCAATCCGGACCGCAGCACGCCAACCGCTGTCTCCACGCTCCAGGTGGAGAGCGCGCGACTGTTCCCGGCGCTGGCGACCGAGCTCCTCGACCGCACCGGCATGGACATCGGCTATCGGGCGGCTCCGCTGTTGCACGTCGCATTGCACGAAGGGGAGGAGTCGCGGCTGCGAGCGCACCGCGCCTGGCAAGTCGAACACGGGGTCGCGGTCGCCTGGATTGATCGCGGCGCCGTGCTGGATCTCGAGCCGGCCTTGAACCCCGACATCCGCGCCGCGCTCTACTATCCGGAGGATCACCAGGTGATGCCGCGGACCCTGGCGCGCGTCCTGGCTCGAGCGGCGGTCGACCTCGGGGCTGTGCTGCGCGAGGGCGCGGACATCGACCGGCTCCTGACGGACGGCGACCGGGTGATTGGCGTGGCGATCGGGGGCGACGCCGTCCACGGCGGCGAGGTCGTGATCGCAAATGGCGCCTGGGCTTCCGCGTGGTCGGAGGCCTTGCACACGCCGATCCCAGTTCGGCCGGTGCGAGGTCAGATGGCGGCCCTGCGAACCGCCGGAACCGGGCTTCGGAACGTGGTGAGCTCGGCCGAGGGATACATGCTCACCAAGCCAGATGGATCGACCTACGTGGGGACTACCGTGGAGGAAGCCGGATACGACGCGCGTCCGACGGCGGCCGGCATTGCCGGCTTGCTGGCCCTGGTGCCGCGGCTCGCCCCGCGGCTGGCCGATGCCACCTTCGCCTCAGCCTGGGCCGGGCTCCGCCCGGGGACGTCGGACGGGCTCCCCTTGCTCGGCCGATTCCCCGGATGGCATGGCGTGAGCGTCGCCGCGGGCCACTTCCGCGACGGCATCCTGCTGGCGCCGATTACCGGCGAAGTGATGGCCGATCTGCTGGCGCGCCGTCGGCCTCGACTCCCACTCGATGCCTTCGACCCTGCCCGCTTCCTCGTCCGTGCCGCCTGAGACCCCGCGCGCCTTCCTGCGCCGGGCGGATGGATTTCGCCACGCGGCGGCCGGTGGCCTGTGGCTGGCTCCGCTGGTCTATCTCGAGCGCGCGCGCTTCGGTCCGGGTTGGTATGGGAAAGTCGTCAGCTCCGATCCGGAGCGCTTGCTGGCCTGGGCCGCGAGCAAGGCGATCCCGCGGCGCGCGCTCGAGGTCAAGTCGCTGCCGGACGTCGAAATGCCGCGCAAGGGCCGCCGGCGACTGCCGGGCTATCACATCGATCTCTGGGGCGCGCGGCTGGCGCTGGCGTACGATCCCGAAACGCTAGCGGCGGCCCGCCGCCGGGCCCCCACCCCGACCCTCCCCCGCGAGGGGGGGAGGGAGATGCGCTAGTAGCGGTCGATCGCCTTGAGGCCGGAGCCGGTGATGATCAGCACAGCCCCGGGCGGCAGATTCAGCACCCGAGCTCCGGCGATCGACGCGGCTGACGTCGGCTCCATCAGCAGGCCCACTGTCGCGGCCTGCCGCCAGGCTCGCTCGATCGCGTCGTCCGAGACCGCGATCCAGCGGCCGCCGCTGTAGCGGACGGCGGCGTAGCTCCGTTCCGCCCGGGTGGGTTCGGGGATCCGGATCCCGTCGGCGATCGATGGTTGGCGCACCACGGGAGCCGGGCGGCCGAGCGACGCGCCGCGGACCAACGGCGCGCACGCTTCAGATTGGACCCCATGAAGCCGGGGCGCCTTCTCCATCCGGCCGGAGGCGACGAGGTCGGCAAACCCCATCGCCATTCCGATCAAGACGGTTCCCTGGCCGACCGGGGTGATCACGTCGTGCAGCCGGTCGCCCAACTCCTCGAACAGCTCGTACGCGATCGTCTTGGTGCCTTCGAGAAAGGCGTCGTCGCGCGCGTGGCCGGCGTCATAGGCGTCTTTGGCCGCCGCCACCGCCGCCTCGGTGACGGCTGAACGCGGTCCCGACACCTTGATGAGCTCCGCCCCCAGCACCTCGATCGCACGCGCTTTCGCCGCGACGATGTCGTCCGGCGCGAAGATGCGCGCTCGAAGTCCTGCCGCGGCCGCGTAGGCGGCGATCGCGGTGCCGGCGTTGCCTGAGGAGTCCTCGATCACCGTTTGCGCGCCGGCGGCGCGGGCCGCCGTGATCCCGGTCGCTGCTCCGCGATCTTTGAACGAACCGGTCGGCGAAATTCCCTCCAGCTTCAGGAGGTATTTTTCATAAGGCACGATCGGGGTCGCGCCTTCGCCAAGGGTCACCGGATCGCCGCGGATCGCGAGCTCGGCGCGATAACGCCAGAGCCCGCGTCCAGACCACGTGCCGGGCTGCGCGGTCTGGGTCACGAGAGGATTTTCTGCAGCGCCGGATCGAGGTAGTCCTTCGTCAGCGGAAACGGCTCGTAGCTGCTGACCGTGCCGTCACGGGCTACCAGGACGCTGACGGGCAGCCCCGTGTTGTTCAACGCGACGCCGTAGGCGTTGGCGACGCTGCCGTCGGGGTCCAGGAACGGTGCCGGCTGCAGGTTGAGACTTCTCCAGAATTTGCGCACCGTGTCAGCCGACTCATCGCCATAGTTGATCGCCATCACCGAAAAGCCTTCTGCGCGATGCGCGAGGTACTCGTCGCGGATCAAGGGCAGCTCGTCGCGGCAGGGCACGCACCAGGTCGCCCAGAAGCTGATCAGCACCGGCTTCCCCTTCAGCTCCGACAACGAGACGCGGCGTCCGTCGATGTCCGTCGCGGTGAAGTTCGGCGCGGGTTTGCCGACCTGCACCGTTCCATGTGGCGCGGGCGTGGGGTTGCCGCTGTCGAAGTGCGAGTCCCACGGCGTCGTGACGGCGACGACGGGGAAAAAGTCATTGAACACGGTGAGACGGTTGGAGAAGATCAGCAAACCCATGCCGATCAGGAAGACGGCCGCGACCGCATTCAGGACGGCGTACGCGCCCCGCACCCGGACGAGCATCCGGCTCAGGACGCCGGAGAGGCCGGCCGCCACCAGGAACGGAAGACCCAGTCCCGCGGAATAGACGGCCAGTAGTAGCGCCCCCTGTTCTGCCGTCCCACTGCCGCCGGCGCGGAGCAGGATGGCGGCGAGGATCGGACCGACGCACGGCGTCCAGCCGATGGCGAAGGCAAGGCCAATCACGTACGAGGCCCACGGAGCCCGCGGCAACCGGTGGGCGACGTCGAAGCGCTTCTCGCCCATCAACCCGGGGATCCGCCCCAGCACCAGCAGCGCGATCCCAATCAAGACCAGCGCCGCGCCCGCGATCTGCAGCAGAAGGGGCCGGTAGGCTTTCAGGTCCGCCCCGATCAAGCCAAAGGATGCGCCTAGAGCAACGAATGCCGTCGCGAAACCGGCGACGAAGAGTGCCGCGTTCCCCAGCACCCTGAGCTGCTGGCGGAAGGTCGTCTCGCTTCCGGTCGCGGCTGCCCCCATGTAGGCGACGTAGGCGGGAACCAATGGCAACACACAGGTAGAGGCGAACGACAGCAGGCCGGCGAGAAACGCCAGGGCCAGGTCGACGATCATTGAGCCGGCTTAGTCTTCTCGGTGCCGAGCTGGCGGACCCAATCGCGCAGGCGCGCTGGGGCGTCGTCGGTGCAGCATTCCTTGCGAACCAGCCGCTTCATCTCCGCCTGGAAATCGAAGACCTGCTCGCAGGGAGGACAGTCGTCCAGGTGCGCTTTGACCTTGCGGACCTCGGTTTCGCTCAGCTCGCGGTCGATATAGGTGTTGAGCCGGCGCATCGTCTGTTCGCAGTGATCTCCCATCAGTGTGCCCCCACGGCCAGCGACGGGGCTTTCGGCCTACCCGAATACTCCCACAGTTTCTTCTGCAACGCTTGCCGGCCGCGGTGCAGACGCGACATCACGGTGCCGATCTTGATGCCGAGAATCGACGCCACCTCTTTATAGGAGAAGTCCTCGACATCGACCAGCACCACCACCATCCGCATCGGAACGGGGAGCTCCTCGAGGGCGCGCTT
>DATNNA010000023.1:0-2350 GCA_035602075.1 Binatus sp. (SeqCode)
GGCGTTGACGTCGGGGGCGAACGAGGTCGGGACCATCTGCGGAGTCAGGTTGGGTGCGGAGGTCCCGTCGATCACGAACCGGTAGACCGCATGGCCATCGCGGTCGACGTCGGCCATCGCCAGGGTGGTGGGCTCGGGACCGAAGCTGGTGAGCGAGAGGTCGCCGCCATCGGCCACCAGCAGGTCTCGGAGCTGCCGGCCGAACGCATCCGTTGACAGGCGTCCAAGAAATTGGGTTGGGATCCCCAGTCGCGCCAGCGCTCGCGCCGTGGTGAAGGGCCCGCCGCCGGGGGAATCAACAGGGCCCCCACCCCGACCCTCCCCCGCAAGCGGCGGAGGGAGAGGGAGTCGGTCGATCAGCGCCTCACCGCAGACGACAATCAAGGCTTGATCTCGCCCGAACCTCGCTCGATCAGCCGCGTGGGGATGATCCGATGCGCGGTAGGCGTCACGTCGCCGTCGAGCCGGCGGAAGAGTAGCTCGGCCGCGGTCCGTCCCATCGCCGCTGGATCCTGGGCCATGACCGTGATTCCGGGGTCGAGCAGGTCCGCGAGCAGAATATCGTCGAAGCCGACCAACGCAACCTGGTGATGGAGACCCAAGCGCCGGAGCGCACGGAAGGCGCCGATGCTGAGCAGGTTCTGTGCGGCGAAGATGGCGGTCGGCGCCGGGCGTCGCGCGAGAAGATCCATCGTTGCCGCCTCGGCCTGCTCAATCCCTCGGAGGTCGACCCGGACCAGGCCGGGATCATAGGTGAGGTGCTGGGCCTCGAGTTCCTCCCGGTAGCCCTGGTAACGGAGCGCGGCCGTCATGATGCTCTGAAGGTCGACCAGGCAGGCGATCCGTTGATGGCCGTGCGCCGCGAGGTGCTGCACGCCCCGCCGAGCGCCGCCCAGGTTGTCGGTGAGAACCGTGTCCGCGTCGAGGAACGCCGGGGGGCGGTCGACGAAAACGATCGCGGTCCCGGCCTTTCGCTCGTTCAAGAGGTAGCTCTGGTCGTGACTCGCCGGCATCATCACCAACCCGTCCACCCGGCGCGAGGCAAAGGCGGAGACGAGCTCCCGCTCTCGGGCCTCGTCCTCCTCCAGACTGCCGGCGAGCACGAGCACTCCGCGCTTGAGGGCGACGTCCTCGATCGCCCTGTGCAGGGTCGCGGAAAAGGGGTTGCCGATGTCCTCGAGGATGAGGCCGATGGTGGCGCTCTTGCCGTCTGTCCGCCGCAGGCTGCTGGCCCAAAGGTTGTGGCGGTAGTCCAGGCGCTGGATCGCTGCACTCACCCGGGTGGCCAGTTCGGGTGACACGCCGGGCTCCGCATTGATCACCCGGGACACGGTCTTGAGGCTGACCCCGGCCAGGGCGGCGACCTCGCGCATGGTGGCGCGCGGTTGGCCCCGGTGGGCGCCGGTCGACGTTGTCAACGTTAGTACTCCACGCCCCTCTTGTTTTGCTGGCAAGGCGCCGGCGAACTTCACCTTGCGCTCCCCAACAGGATATGCTACTTTGACAACGTTGTCATCCCGGAGGGGGAGAAGCGGCCAAAAGACGAGTGGAGGTAGGAAGGATGGGGACCCTTAGACGCGCGTCGGTACTTTCAATAGGAGTCGCCGCGGTGCTGGTCACGGCCGGTTGCGGCGGGAGCAGCGCGAGCCAGGCGGCGGCGTCGCCGAAGCCGGTGATCGTCGGACTGATCACGAAGACGGACGCCAATCCGTTTTTCGTCAAGATGCGCCAGGGCGCTGAGCGGGAGGCCGCGGCGAAAGGCGCGGTGCTGATGACCGGCGCGGGCAAGGATACGGCCGATGCCGCCGGCCAGGTGACTGCGCTCGAGAATATGGTCAGCGCCGGTGCCAAGGCGATCCTGATCACGCCGGACTCTGCTGGCGTCACGACTGCGGTCAAGAAGGCACGCTCGCAGGGTGTCCTTGTGATCGCGCTCGACAGTCCGACCGACCCGGTGGACGCGGCCGACGCACTGTTTGCCACCGACAACAAGAAGGCCGGCCAGTTGATCGGCCAGTACGCCAAGGCCGCCGAGGCCGGCAAGACAGGGATCAAGATCGCGATGTTCGACGAGGCGCCGGGGAGCACGGTTGGCAAGCTGCGCCATGACGGCTTCCTGCTTGGCTATGGCATCAGCGACGGCGACTCGCAGATCGTCTGCACCGCCAACGGTGGTGGGAACCAGGTTGAGAGCCAGACGGCGATGGAGAACTGCCTGACCAAGGACTCCGGTATCAACGTCGTCTATACCATCAATGAGCCGTCGGCCTTCGGCGTCTACAAGGCGCTCCAGAACCGGGGCAAGCAGAACGGGGTGCTGATCGTCTCGGTGGACGGCGGTTGTACGGGC
>DATNNA010000024.1:0-2240 GCA_035602075.1 Binatus sp. (SeqCode)
GTCCCCGTCCTCGAGCAGTATGAGGCGGTCAAGCGTGAGCATCCTGATGCCATCGTGCTCTTCCGCCTCGGCGACTTCTATGAAACGTTCGGCGACGATGCCGAGCGGGCGGCGCCGCTCTTAGGCATCACGCTGACGTCGCGCGAGCTCGGCAAGGGGCAACGCTTTCCCATGGCCGGCGTGCCCTACCACGCGTACGAGAACTACGTGGGAAAGCTGCTGCGGGCCGGACTGAAGGTCGCCCTCTGCGATCAGGTCGAGCAGGCGGGCGAAGCGCGCGGCCTGGTTCGCCGCGAGGTCGTCCGGGTGCTGACGCCCGGGACGGTGGTCGAAGATGCGTACCTCGAGGGTGGCGGCACGAACTATGCGGTCGCGGTCTGCCTACGCTCGCACTTCCACGGCATCGCGGCCCTCGACTGCTCCACCGGCGAGCTCGCCCTGCTCCGCGTCGACCCGAGCGACGACGCGCTTCGCGATGAGCTGACCCGGCTGCGACCGGCGGAGCTGGTCGCCTCGGAGGGGGACCGGTCGCGCCTGCTCTCGCTGGTCGGGGTCACGCCCGTGAGCTGGGTCGATCCCCAGGATTTTGACGCCCGCGCCGCCGTCGATCGCCTGCTGGGCCTGCTCGGTGTCGAAACGCTGGCGGCCTTCGGGTGTGACGAGTGGCCGGAGGCGCTGGCGGCGGCCCACGCCTTGTTGCGCCACGCCGAGCGATTACACCTGCGTCTCGAAGCCGGGTTGCTCCGGCTCCACGCCCACCATCCGCGCGAATACATGCACCTCGATCCGCCGACCCGGCGAAGCCTGGGGCTGGCTGCCGACCGCGTTTCAGCGAGCGACGATCTCGTCGGCCTGATCGTCCGCGAGGCGATCACCACCATGGGCGCCCGCGAACTCCGGCGCTGGCTCGACCAGCCGCTGCGGAATCGAGAGCCACTGGATGAGCGGCTGGGGCGGGTGGCCCTACTCGTCGAAGATCCATTAGCCCGCGGCCAGCTGCAAGGTGAGCTGCGCGGTCTGCCGGATCTGGAACGGATCGCGGCCCGCACCGGGCAGGGTGTCGCCACACCCCGCGACCTGCGTGCGCTGCTCAGGGCGCTGATGGCGCTGCCGGGCGTGCGACGAATCGCGGCTCGCTGGCCAGAATTGGCCGGCTCGCCGCCGTCACCATCCGAGGACGAGCTTCGGGAGCTCCTGGTATCGGCGCTGGTCGACGAGGTTCCGGCGACGCTGAAAGACGGTGGTGTCTTCAAGCCCGGGTTCGATGCCGAGCTCGATGGCCTTCGAGACGGATCGAGGGCCGCCCGCGACTGGATCGCCGCCCTGGAACAGACCGAGCGCCAACGGACCGGCATCCGGTCGCTGAAGGTCGGGTTCAACCAGGTGTTCGGCTACTACCTCGAGGTCAGCCATGCGAACCGCGAGCCGATCCCCGCGGAGTACGTACGCAAGCAAACCCTGATCAACGGCGAGCGCTACGTCACGCCCGAGCTCAAGGAGAAGGAGACGCTGGTCCTCAACGCCAAGAGCGCGATGGTGGCGCGGGAGCAAGCGCTCTTCAGCGAGCTCTGCCGCCGCATCACGGCCGCCGGTAAGGACCTGCTCGACACCGCCGCCTGGCTAGGCCAGCTCGATGCCGTCGCGGCGCTGGGCACGGTGGCGGCGCGTCACCACTGGGTGCGACCCATCTTGCGCGATGCGCCGGGGATCGAGATCGTCGGTGGCCGTCACCCGCTGGTGGAGGCCGCCCTGGGGCCCGGTCGCTTCGTCCCCAATGACCTGCGGCTCGACCCGGACGATCAACAGGTTGTTCTGCTGAGCGGGCCGAACATGGCCGGAAAGTCGACCTACCTGCGCCAGGCCGGCATCATCGTGCTGCTGGCGCAAGTGGGCAGCTTCGTTCCAGCGACCCGCGCCGTCATCGGTCTCTGTGACCGGATCTTCACCCGCGTCGGCGCACACGATGAGCTGGCCCGAGGGTTGTCGACCTTCATGGTCGAGATGGTCGAGACCGCCCACATCCTCGCCCACGCGACGCCCCGCAGCCTGCTTATCTTCGACGAGGTCGGCCGCGGCACGAGCACTTACGACGGGGTGAGCATCGCGCAGGCGATCCTCGAGTACCTTCACGACGCGCCGCAGCTGCGCTCGTTGACGCTCTTCGCGACCCATTACCACGAGCTGACCGCCCTGGCCCAGCGACTGCCGCGCCTCCACAACTTCCGGATGGAAGTGCGCGA